>JAYVQD010000233.1:0-7588 GCA_043777275.1 Nitrosomonadales bacterium | reverse complement strand
AGCGGCGGCGTTGATTCGATGGTGCTGCTCGACGTGCTGATCGCGATCGCGCCGCGTCACCAATGGCAGGTCAGCGCAATCCACGTGAACCATCAATTGAATCCACATGCCCCGGAATGGGCGCGTTTTTGCCGCCGCTTTTGCCGTGCGCGGGGCGTGCCGATTCGAGTGGTCAAAGTCACTGTGGCGCGTGGAAACAGCATTGAGGCGGCGGCACGCGCCGCGCGCTACGCGGCCTATCGCGCGCAACCGGTTGATAACATCGTGTTGGCGCAACATCAGGACGATCAAGCGGAGACCGTGCTGTTGCAATTGCTGCGCGGTGCAGGCGTTAAAGGTCTGGCGGCCATGCCGGTTGCGCGTGAAGATTCCGTGCGTCCCGGATTGCGGCTGCTGCGGCCATTGTTGGGTGTGACGCGCGCGCAGATTGAGCGTTACGCCACCGCGCGCGAATTGCCGTGGGTTGAAGACGACAGTAACGCCGACACCACCTATCTGCGCAATTTTCTCAGGCAGGACATCATGCCGCGTCTTGAAACGCGCGCGCCGGAATATCGCAAAACGCTGTCGCGCGCGGCAGGACATCAGGCCGAGGCGGCGCAGTTGCTCGATGCGTTGGCGGTGATTGATGCGCACGGCGGACTGAACGGCGGCACGCTGGCGGTGGCTGCGTTGCAAAAACTGCCGGCGGCGCGCGCACGCAATGTGTTGCGCTATTTTCTGGCCGCGCGCGACGTGCTGATGCCGGATGCGCGCCGCCTGGATGAAGCGCTGCGCCAGGTGCTGACGGCGAAAGAGGATGCGCGGGTTTGTATCGCATTGGGTGCGCCGGGCGCGCAGGTCCTACGACGCCATGCCGGTGTTTTGCATGTGGTGACGACGGCGCCGCCTGTGCCAGCGGGATTTTCCCGGTCGTGGCGCGATGAGCGCCGGTTGAATGTTCCCGAGCTGCATGCCGCGCTGGAGATGCGGCGGCGGCGCGGCGCGGGCATCGCGCTTGAGCTCTTGTTGGCCAAGCCCGTCACCCTGCGGCTGCGCCGTGGCGGTGAGAAATTGCAGCCGGATGCCGCGCGTCCGCGCCGCGCCGTCAAGGATTTGCTGCAAGAGCAGGGCGTGCCGCCGTGGCAGCGTGAGCGGCTGCCGTTTCTATGGTCGGGCAATCGGCTGGTGTGGGTGGCGGGGCTCGGTGTGGATTGTGCGTTCCAGGCACGGCCTGGCGCGCCGGGCGTGGCGCCTGCCTGGATCGAGCAGGCAACGTGATGAAGTACCGCGTCGAGAGTTGGCCGTACTGGCCGCGCGCGCTGCTGTTTGCTTTGTTGGCGTGCATGGTCACGGCGCTTTTCCAGTCCAGCGATATTTTTCGCCGCGTTGAATACGATTTGTCGGACGCGCATGGCCGGCTGTTTGCGCGGCAGGTGAGTTTTGACAACGTGGCGGTGATCGATGTGGACGAGGACAGCATCACCAAGTTGCAACCCACGCTCGGCGCCTGGCCCTACGACCGCGAGGTGTACGCGTTGGTAACGCAATGGTTAATACAGGCGGGGGTGCGGGGCGTCGCGTTTGACATTTTGTTCGCAGAGCCGCGCAAGGGCGATCAGGCGTTTGCCGCGGCAATCGACGAGCGTGTGGTGCTGGCGGCGGCGGCACTGCCCTACACCTTCAAGCGTGACACGCCGTACCATGCGCAGTTGGAACAAAAATCCTGGGGTGTTGCACCGCAATCGCCGATTTTCGTGCTGTCGGATCTGACCCTGCCGATTGCACCGCTGGCGGCGCGTGCGAACATCGGCGTGATTAGTTCACGACCCGATCCGGACGGTACCTTGCGGCGGGTGGCGTTGGTGTATTCGGCGTATGGCCGCTTGCTGCCGGGCGTGGGGCTGGCGCTCTGGCATGCGGGAAGCCCCGTGCCGCCAGTATCCATCAGCGCAGGACGGGTAACGGTGGGTGACCAAAGCTGGGCGGTGTCCGCTGAAGCCGAGGTAGTGCTGCGTTATCCGAAGAACCTCGACGGTTTGCGCACCGTGCCGTTTTATCAGGTGGCGCTGGCGGCGTCGGGCGTGGCGGGACTGGAGCCGCTGGCGCAATCGCTGCGCGGCAAGCGCGTGATTATCGGCAGTTCCAGCGTGGCGCTGGGAGACTATGTGCAAACCCCCATGGGGCGGGAACCGGGAGTCAAGATACAGGCGATGGCGGCCGAGCTGGTCGCAACGGGACAGATATTCAAGCCGCGCTCGTTGCCCTGGGAGTTGCTATTGACAGCCTGTGTGCTCGCGCTGGTGGCGCTGACGGGGCATCCACGCTGGAAGCGTACGACCATCAGGCAATGGGCGGTGTTTCCGCTGGTGGTTATTGTCGTCGGTATCTTTGTGGCACTGGCCGGCGCGGCAGGGCAGGCGTTGGGGCTGCTGTTCGCGATTTGCGCCGGCTTTCTGGCGCACTTGGGCGGTATGTTATATCAGCAGGTGCAACTCTACCGCCATAACCAGCAACTGGAAATGGAAACCCAGGCTGCGCGTGAAGCGGATCGTTTGAAGACCCAATTTCTATCGCACATGACCCATGAATTGCGCACGCCGCTGACCGCGATCATGGGATTCAATAATATCAATCTGCATCAGAACGACCTGGGCCGGGAGCAGCGCGTCAGAAACGGGGAAATCATCGACCGCAATAGCCAGAATATGCTGACGCTGGTGAACAATTTGCTCGATCAGGCCAAGATCGAGGCAGGGCAGATGGCCATACAGCGTCAGCCGGAACGTGTGCGTATGGTGATTGCGGACGTGCTGGCGACGGTGGAGCCGCTGCTGAAGAGCAAGCCGGTCAAGCTGCGTGTCAGTGATGGCGGCGTTCCAGAATGGCTTGCGCTCGATGCGTTCCGGTTGCGGCAGATCATCCTGAATCTATTGAGCAATGCGATCAAGTTTACCGAGAAGGGCGAGATCAGCGTGGTGTGCACATGGCAGGATGATGTGCTGACGTTAGCGGTACGTGATACCGGCGCGGGCATGCCGGCGCCGGTATTGCAGCGGTTATTTGGCGCGTTTCAGCAGGCTGGCGCCGACACCGCCGCGACGCACGGTGGCACAGGTTTAGGGCTTGCCATCAGCTTGAATCTCGCGCGCTTGATGGGCGGTACTATCGTGGTGGATAGCAAGGTCGGCGAAGGGACTGTGTTCACGGTCACCGTCACGGCGCCGCGCGCGGAGCCCGAAAGCGCCGATGCGCCCCTCACGGCCACGGCGGCACAGCCGGAGGGGGAGTTGAGTGCCGCACCCTTGCGCGGCACTGTGCTGGTGGCCGAAGACATGCCAGACATCCGCGCGCTGGTGGTGCGACATCTCAAACGCCTTGGACTGACCGTGCTGGAGGCGGAAAATGGCAAGCAGGCAGTGGAGATTGCGCTGTCGCAGCGTCCGGATGCGGTGTTGATGGATATGGATATGCCGGTGGTCGCGGGTGCGGAAGCGACGCGCACGCTGCGCCAGTGCGGCTATAGCCATCCGATCCTTGCCCTGACCGCGCACAAGGGTGAAGAAGAACGGCGGCTGGCGCTGGCGGCAGGCTGTAACACCGTGCTTGCCAAGCCCCTGACCCGCGGCAGTTTGCAGGTGGCTTTGGCGTCAGCATTGGCGACGAGATCAACCGAATCAACCGAATAAACCGAGGCGAGCATTCAACATGCATGATCCGATTGTGATTGAAGTGGAAAGTGATTTTGAGGCGTTGGTCCCGCTGTTTATGGCGCAGCGCCGGAAAGATCAGGTTGTCATGGCGCGCGCACTGGAGGCGGGTGATTTTGAGGCGTTGCGCTTGGTGGGACATGGTATGGCGGGCGCCGGTGGCAGCTATGGATTTCTCCAGATCACCGTTATGGGCGAGGCCATAGAGTGCGCCGCGCGTGCTCGTGATACCGCGGAATTGCTGAAGCAGGCGACGCAATTGGCCGATTATATGGAGCGGGTCGTTGTAAAATTTGTGTAAAATTTGTCAACGAAACACGCGTCTGCGCGCTAGTTTTGCAATGATGCGTTCTGTACTTTGTTTTTATTGAAAGTTCCGGCCATCCAAGTTTGTCTTGATCGTCAACCTGTGTTTGTCACTGGTTCTGCTGGAATCTGATTGGAGTCACTATGGTCGCAATGAATCGGTGCCGGTGTTCGATCGCTGTCGCGATGGCAGTCGCAGCGTTGCAGGGAACCCTGGGTGCCGTGGGCGCGGCGTCGGCGGCGAGTCCGGTCGACGATTACGTCTATACGATACGCGCCGGCGACACGGTCATCGGGCTGAGTCAGCGTTTATTGAAAGCGCCGGAGGCGTGGCGTGAGGTGGCGAAATACAACCGTTTGCCGAATCCAAACCGCGTGCGTCCGTCGCAGCAGGTGCGCATCCCGCTCGAATTATTGCGCGACGCGGCTACCAGTGCCACGCTGGCGAGCGTGGATGGTGATGTCAAAGTCTCCACCGGGGCCTCCGGCGCCACTACCGCAGCGGCGCCTTCCGTGGCGGCGTTGGGGGCATCGCTTGCGGAAGGCGCCGAGGTTGTCACCGGCAAGAATGGTTATGCAACGCTCAAACTCGCCGACGGATCAACCGTGCGCGTGCAGGCGGGTAGTCAGGTGCAGGTCAACCGGCTGCGCAGCTATCCCGATGCGGGCATCCTGGAGTCCGTGATCAGCGTTATCTCCGGCCGCGTGGAATCCCTGATCACCAAGTTCAGCAAGGATTCGGCGACGCAGCCGCGTCATAGCGTTACTACGCGCTACGCAACCATGGGTGTTCGTGGCACGCAATTTCGCGTGACTATGGATGCGCAGGCGAACGAAACGCGCAGCGAAGTGCTGGAGGGCGCCGTGGCAGCGAACGCGGAAGGCGCCGCGGGCGATGGCAAACGCATCGCGGCAGGGTTTGGCACGGTGGTCGATGCGTCGAAAACCGTGGCCGATCCTATTGCGCTGCTGGGGGCGCCGGAGACCGGCAAACTGCCTGGCCTGTTGGAACGCACATTGCTGCGTTTCCCGCTACCGGCGGTGGCGGGGGCGAAAGCCTATCGTGCACAGATCGCACGCGATAAGGATTTCAATTCGATTGTATCCGATACGGTATCGCCGTCGGCGGAATTGCGGTTCACTGACGTTCCCGATGGCACTTATGTGTTGCGCGTGCGGGCGATTGATCCGCGCGGGCTGGAGGGCAGGGATGCTACACACGAATTCCGTTTAAAGGCGCGGCCGGAACCGCCGCTGGTATCGGCACCGCCGACCAAGGGTAAAGTTCGCAGCAAAGAGGTTGAGTTCAAATGGACGGACAATCCGGAAGCGGCGACCTATCACCTGCAAGTGGCGAGCGATGCCGGTTTTAAGTCCTTAGTACACGAGAACAAGGCGGCGAAAGGCACAACAGCGGTGGTTGCGAATTTGGCGCTCGGTAACTATTTCTGGCGCGTCGCGAGCATCCGCAAGGACGGCGATCGCGGTCCTAATGGTGATGAAGTGAGTTTCGCATTGCTGGCGCCGCCAGCCCAGCCCGAGCCACCGAAAGTGGGTGATGACGCCATTCAGTTCCGTTGGGCGGGAGAGCCGGGGCAAAAATTTGAGTTTCAACTGGCGGACAACGCGCAATTTGCCAAGCCGCTGTTGACGCGCACGTTGGATAATCCGGAAATCGAGGTGCCGCGTCCGGGCCCTGGAACTTACTTTATGCGCTTTCGGGCTACCGATCCCGATGGTTTCGTCGGACCCTTTTCTTCAGTCCAGAGATTTTCCATGCCGGCCTGCTTGACGGATTCGCTGGGCCGCTGCGTTTCTTCCGGTTTTGGCATTATCGGTCCGTCGCAGTAGGTGCGCGCCCGCAGGGGCGCAATGTCGGCTTAAGTGGCGGCATCCGCCTCGCGTTGTTGCGCTGCAACGTGTCCCGAAGTGTCTTTATTTCAACACCTTATCGTGCTATCCTCAACGGTTATTTAAAACTGAGTCAAGGGGCATGGGATCATGGGTGTTGAGCGTACTTTATCGATCATTAAACCGGATGCGGTGGCCAAAAACGTCATCGGCCAAATTTATTCACGCTTTGAACAAGCCGGGCTGAAAATTATCGCTGCACGCATGGCATCGCTGTCGCGCGCAGATGCCGAAGGCTTTTACGCTGTGCATAAAAGCCGCCCTTTTTTCAAGGATTTGGTTGATTTCATGATTTCCGGGCCGGTGATTATTCAGGTGCTGGAAGGTGATAGCGCGATTCAGAAAAACCGCGATTTGATGGGGGCAACGGACCCCAAAAAAGCCGAAAAGGGTACCATCCGTGCCGATTTCGCGGACAACATCGACGCCAATGCGGTGCATGGATCCGATTCCGCCGAGAATGCCGCGAATGAAATCGCTTATTTCTTTGCATCGCTGGATATTTGTCCGCGTTAGGCGGTCTATCCAGGCGCTATGACGGTTAACCTGCTCGGATTCGGTCGCCACGAACTCGCCGCGTATTGCGCGGCGCTGGGCGAAAAACCGTTTCGCGCAAAGCAGTTGCTGCGCTGGATGCACCAGGCTGGCGCAGCCGATTTCGGCATGATGACGGATATCTCCAAAGTGTTTCGGGAGCGGTTATCGCTGGAAGCCACGATTGCCGGGCCGACGGTGGTGCAGGATACCGTGGCTGGCGATGGTACCCGCAAGTGGTTGATGGATGTGGGTACCGGGAACGCCATCGAAACCGTGTTTATTCCGGAAACCTCGCGCGGCACATTGTGCATTTCGTCGCAAGCGGGTTGCGCACTGGAATGCTCGTTCTGCGCTACCGGGCGACAGGGCTTCAATCGCAACCTCGGTGTAGCCGAAATCATCGGCCAACTGTGGTGGGCGAATAAATGTCTCGGTGCCTACGACAATACCAACAAAGCCGCGAACAATAATGAGGCGCGCATCATCAGCAATGTAGTGATGATGGGCATGGGCGAGCCGCTGGCGAATTTCGACAATGTGGTTACCGCGATGCAGTTGATGCTTGATGACGACGCCTATGGTTTGTCGCGGCGGCGTGTCACCCTCTCCACGTCGGGATTGGTGCCGGCGATGGACCGCCTGCGCGATGCGTGTCCGGTGGCGTTGGCGGTGTCGTTGCATGCCCCCAACGATGCGCTGCGCAACGAATTGGTGCCGATCAATAAAAAATATCCGATTCGCGAGCTGCTTGCCGCGTGCGTGCGCTACATCGAAAAAGCGCCGCGCGATTTCGTGACATTTGAATACGTGCTGCTCGACGGCGTAAATGACAGCGTGGCACAGGCGCGCGAACTGGTGGAAACGGTCAAAGGCGTGCCGTGCAAGATCAATCTGATCCCGTTTAATCCCTTCCCGGATTCGGGCTATGCGCGTTCGAAACCGGAGGCGGTGGCGCGGTTTCGCGATGTGCTGTTGCGTGCCGAATTGGTGGCCACCACGCGCAAGACGCGCGGCGATGATATTGCCGCGGCGTGCGGGCAACTGGCCGGGCAGATCAACGACAAAACACGCCGCGCCGAGCGCCGTGTCATTGCCAAAACGAAAAGTGAACTCGATTCCAAACCCGTTTTCGAGGTCGTGCCATG
>JAYVQD010000232.1:0-7608 GCA_043777275.1 Nitrosomonadales bacterium | reverse complement strand
CGGCGACCAGCGGGTTCATGAAAAAAAACTGCACGTGTCCGGCCACCAGATCAATCACCGCTTGCCCAGTGCCCTTGTACGCAATCGGCACCATGTCGATGCCGGCGGCGTCCCTGAAAGCCGCTATGCCCAGCAGATTGCCGGTGCCGGTGGTGGCGTAATTGAGTTTGCCGGGGTTGGCCTTGGCGTGCGCGATCAGCTCCTTGATGTTGGTGGCCGCGACCGAGGGATGCACCACCACCACGTTGCCGCCGCTGGTCAGTTGCGTGATCGGCTGCAGATCCTTGAACGGATCGTAAGGCAGCTTTTTGTAAACATGCGGATTGATGGTGAGCAGGCTGTTGGCCGACAACAGCAGGGTGTAACCATCCGGCGGCGATTGCGCGGCAATTTCAAAACCGACGATGCCACCCACGCTGCCGCGGTTATCGACCACCAGCGTTTGCCCGAGAACCTCGCCGAGTTTAATGCCCATCAGGCGCGACAGTACGTCGCTGGGTCCGCCGGGCGCGAACGGCACCACGAACCGGATCGACCGCACAGGATAGTTGGACGCTGCCGGCTTTGCCGCCAACACCGCCGACGCTGCACACGCCAATAACAAACCCGCCACCACCGCTGACTTATGGTTCATCGCCCGCTCCTCGTTTTTGGTTAACTGCTTACACTTGCTGACACCCCCGTTGAAATCACCTGATTGAAATGAAATTAAGGAATTCGCAGTTATGTTAGAACAGAAACGACGCCGAATGTTCATAGCGTTCGCGTCGCCAGTCGCGCGCCGCTCCGCGCCCTCCCGGTCGAAAAATCGCGCCCCCATCCATAACCGTAAGTATTTGTTTTTATTCAATTTTTATTCGGTCCTGGCAAGGCCGGCGCGACGCCGCTGTGTCGCATCGCGTTGCCGCAACGTTTAGAATAGCCGCACTTCTGACTCGCGAACAAAAAACAACTCATGTCCACCGCACCCGACATCGACTTAAAAATTGTAGAAATCAAAGCCTATCCCACGTCCTTCCCCGTCAAGCCGGAAGACAGCGTGAGTCTGGGTGTGGGCCGCGCAGTAAAGCGCGACGCCATCATCGTCAAAGTTACCACCGCCGGCGGGCTGGTGGGCTGGGGTGAATCACATCACGGGCGTGCGCCGGGGGCGGTGGCCGCACTCGTCAACACCACGCTGCGCCAACTCACGCTCGGCATGAACGCCGCTGACGTGATTGGCGTGTGGAAAAAAATCTACGACAAGCAATTGGCGAGTCACGGCATGGGCGCGGGCACCTGCCTTGCGATGAGCGGCCTCGATCAGGCGCTGTGGGATATTCGCGGTAAGGCGGTCGGCTGGCCGCTGTATCGCCTGCTGGGCGGCGTGTCGCGCCCGATACCGGCTTACGCGGGCGGGGTGTCGCTGGGGTATCAACCGCCGTCGGAGTTGATTGACGAAATTCATCCGCTGCTGGCGATGGGTTACAAGGCGTTGAAGCTGCGCATCGGCGACACGCCCAGGCGCGACATTGAGCGCGTGGCCGCCGTGCGCAAAGCGTTTGGCGATGACCTGGTGATTTTGACCGACGCCAACACCGGCTACGACGTGGCCGCTGCGCGCGCGGCGATGCCGGGTCTGGAAGCCAACGGCGTGGGCTGGCTCGAAGAACCGTTCCCCGCGCAGGATTACCGCTCATACGCGCTGGCAAAAACCTTCGGCAAGGTGCCGCTGGCCGCAGGCGAAAACCATTACACGCGTTTTGAGTTCAGCCGTTTGATTGAAGACAATGTGATCACGATTTTTCAGCCGGACGTTTCCAAAACCGGCGGCATCACCGAGGTGATGCGCATCGCGCACATGGCCTCGGCCTACAAAATTCAGTGCAATCCGCACACCTCCATGACGGGCATCAACATGGCGGCGTGTGTGCATGTGCTGGCGTCGATCGACAACGGCGGTTACTTTGAAGGCGACGTGTCGAAGAACAATCTGTTCCGCGACGAGCTGGTGAGCACGCCTTACACGGTGGATAAAAACGGCTGCGTGCTGCCGCTGGAAGCGCCGGGACTCGGCGTGGAAGTGAACGAAGACTTTTTGCTGAAGCACCCGGTGATTGAAGGACCGAGTTACGTATAACAACAAGCACCATCGAGGAGAAACCATGCATCGACTGATCGCGGCTTCGCTTGCCGCACTCGCGCTGACACCGTTAGGGGTGAGTGCGCAAACCGCTTCGACAAGCTCAGGACAGGCCTACCCTGCGAAATCCATCCGCATCGTCGTGCCCTTCCCGCCCGGCGCGTTCAACGACACGCTGGGGCGCACTATTTCGCAGAAATTCACCGAGGGAAATTTTGCGCAATCCGTGGTGGATAACCGTCCCGGCGCAGGCAGCACCATCGGCACGGATATCGTCGCCAAGTCGCCGGGTGACGGATACACGCTGTTGATCGTGGCGGTGCCGTTTGCGGTGAACGCCACGCTTTACGCGCGTCTGCCGTTTGACACGGTGAAAGATTTTACCGGCGTCATTCATGCCGGTTCGACGCCGAATATGCTGGTAATGCACCCATCGGTGCCAGTAAGGTCGGTGAAAGAACTGATCGCGCTCGCCAAAGCCAAACCCGATCAGTTGACGTATGCCTCCACCGGCAGCGGCACGTCCAATCACATGTCGATGGAGCTGTTCAAGCTGATGACCGGCACGAAAATTACGCACGTGCCTTACAAAGGCAGCGCACCGGCGCTGGTCGATTTGATGGGCGGGCATGTGATGATGATTTTCGACAACACGCCCAATGTGCTGCCGCATGTGAAAGGCGGCAAAGTCAAGGCGATTGCGGTCACTAGCCTGAAGCGCTCGGAACTCGCGCCCGAAGTGCCCACCGTGATCGAATCGGGCGTACCGGGTTATGAGGTCAGCGTGTGGTTTGGTGTGGTGGCGCCATCGAGTACCCCGCGCGAGGTGGTGACGCGGCTTAACTCCGAAATCAACAAAATTATTGCGCTGCCCGACGTGCGCCAGCGCTTTACCAACGGCGGTGTCACGCCCATCGGCGGCACGCCGGAACAATTCACCGATCACATTCGCAACGAAGTGGCCAAGTGGGGTAAGGTAGTCAAAGCCACCGGCGCGCGCGTCGAATAGCCACCAACATCATTGGAATAAAATGCCTTTAAAAACAAATACTTACATACTATCCGCCCTGTGCGTTCTCGCGTTCGCACCAGGCGCGTTGGCGCAAGCCAATTACCCCTCGCGCCCCATCCGCGTGGTGGTGCCGTACACCCCCGGCGGCATCACCGACGTGGTGACGCGCATCGTCGCGCAGGAAGTTTCCAAAGGCGTCGGGCAAACGCTGCTGATCGACAACCGTCCCGGCGCGAACAGCATTCTCGGCGTGGATATTTTGTCCAAAGCCACCGCGGATGGTTACACCGTCGGCGCGGTGATCGCCGCGCACGCCGCGAATCAAACGCTTTACCCCAAGCTGCCGTATCACTCGGTGAAAAGTTTCGAGACCGTGTCGCTGCTCGCCACCGCGCCGTTGATCGTGTGCGCCACAAACTCGCTCGCCGCGAAAGACGCCAAAGAACTGGTGGCGCTGGCCAAGGCCAAGCCGGGCGCGCTGTCGTTTGCTTCCAGCGGCGTGGGCGCGGCCGCGCATCTCACCACTGAATTGTTGATGTCGTCGATGGGCATCAAAATGGTTCATGTGCCGTACAAAGGCACCGCGCCCGCGTTGCAGGATTTAATCGGCGGCCAGATTCAGGTGATGATGGACACCCCCGGCTCGATGCTGCCGCATGTGCGCGGCGGCAAAATCAAGGCGCTGGGCATGGCCTCTGAAAAGCGCGTCGCGGTAGCGCCGGAGATTCCCACGCTGATCGAAACCGGCGTCAACGTCACCGGCGGCACCTGGGTGGGCTGGCTCGCGCCCGCAGGCACACCCAAGGCGGCCATCGATAAACTCAGCGCGCAAATCATGCCCGCGCTGAAACGTCAGGAAATGCGCGACCGTCTGGTGCAGATGGGCATTGATCCGGTGGGCAGCACACCCGCCGAGTTCACCAAATTTCTGAATGACGAAGTGGAAAAGTGGGGCAAGGTTATCAAGATGGCGGGGGTGAAGGTCGAGGGGTAGAAAAGTCTCTTTTCACTTTCGGGGCGCGCTGAACACGAAATCCTTGTCCTTCTGCGATGTGTGGCACTGATGACACGCGCTGGCGGCGTTTTTTCCGACCGCGCGTTCAGTGGCGCTGTCTTTGGCGAAACCTTCGTAGCCCCAGCCGCCGGTGTCCTTGTATTTCCTGGCGTCCTTGTGCATCACGCCGACCACTTTGCGCTCACCCTCGGTCACGGCGTTGTCCGCGGACTTTGCATCCAGCAAGTCGAACACGATCACCGCGCCATCGGGGAATTTTCCTTTCTTGTAGCCATCCATCGCCTGCCGATTAGCGTAGATGTGATGAATGCCGCCGAAGCTCTGATAGAGCGGATGCCCCTGGTTGATGACCATACTTTTCACGTGATGCCAGTCGCGGTAGCCTGCGGGGTACGGCACTGGCGCGGGGTCGGCGGCCAGCGCCGGGCCAATGTGTATCGCCAGTATGGCTACCGCCAGGGTCGTCTTCATAATGTGCTCCTGTAGAATGATAACCAGCGCACCCTAGTCGTGTTGCGTCGGGTCAGCCAGTACGCACCAAAGCGTAGGGTAGGCACAAAACGGTACATCTTATGGCAGCAAAAGCAGAAAATAAATTACAGCCGTTACGTCCCGCAGTTAGCGCGATGGTCGAAGACATCGTGGGCTGCAAGTGGTCGCTATCGGTGATACGCCTGGTGCGCGATGGCGTCCATCGACCGGGGGCGATGCAAAAAGCCGTGGAGGGATTATCGACCAAGGTGTTGAACGAGCGTCTGCGCAAACTTCAGCGCTTCGGCGTCGTCGATAAGCAGTCCTTCCCGGAAATGCCGCCACGCGTGGAATACCGGCTCACCGAATTTGGCTTGCAATTCGCGTCCCTGCTCGACGATGTTGATCGTCTGCAGATATGGATGGATACCCGGAAGTCGTAGCTTGCCGGATGTGGCGAGCGCAGCAAACCGCATTGATGATGTGATGGTTCTATCGACACGGCAGGAACAGGGATTATGTTTTCTATTCGGCAACGGTGCGAACGATGCGGCTCCTTCGTCACCGCATCCTACACTTGCCGCGTAACGTCGATAAACTTCGCGACGATATTCGCCGCCACAGTCGGTGCGGCTTGCAGCAGCGCGTAGGGCGTCAATAAGCCTGTCCTGAGCTTGTCGAAGGGCGAAGCGCATTGCGCCGAATGCATGTGTGTGACGCGAAAAAATGCGGCGCATTGCCCTGCGGTTAATGCGCCCTACGATTTCTGTCGACACGGCAGCGCGAACGATGCGGTTCCTTCGTCACCGCATCCTACACTTGCTGGCGTAGCTAATAGCCTGTGGTCGATGGAGGATTTAGTGGCGAGAACTTCAAACTAAGGAGGAAGTATGAAAATTGCTGATTCATTAGATGCAACCGTAACCCGTGGCCCAGTAAGCTAGAACTACATTTATGTGACCCTCGGATTTGCAATTGCCATTGAAGGGACGATCATTCAAATGATCTCGCCCTTGATCTTCCCTTGGAATGTTGCGACATTTGTCGTCCTCGCTGCGCTTACATTCTGTTTATTTCTTTTCAATGGACGGTTTCAAAACAAACTAATCGGATTGAAAAACAATTACGAGGCGAAATCACGCTAACAGCACATACCGTTAAATTAGGGCACTACCCAGCGCTCTCGGTTTTTTGGTCTGGATCAATTACACCCCGCCACACAATTAGCCTTCCCATCGAACTCCATCGTGCGTCCGCTGATTGCGAGATGCACAGGGCGCTTTTGCATTTTGATGAGGGCCGCCGTGCGTGAATCCGGCCTCAGTTTGCCGCCGCTGGTCGCACGTTCGTTGACATGCGTGGCGATCACTGCCGCCGGCTTGATGAGTTCGTTCATCGCATACGTCGCCGAATACGCGGAGATGGCGCTCGAACCATAATTCAACAGCACGAGGTTGGCCTTGTGAAAATCGCCGACCACGGTTTTCATTTCGGCGTGGATGCCGGTGTCGCCCGACAAATACACGGTAAGGCCGTTGGTGAATTTGAGCACGTAGCCGCTGGGCGGGCCGAGATAGAGGCTGGTGTTATCGACGGCCAGCGCGGCTTTTTGCGGATCGGTGAGCAGTTCGCGCGACACGGTGCTGTCGTGCGAGGCGGGGACGATGGTGATTTCAACGCCGTTGGCCGCACCCGCGTTTTTGATGATGCGCGTGCCGCCAAGCTGAGCGTTGGCCTGACACGAGGCGGCGAACGGCGCAGCGAGCGCGTCGTTTTTTTCCGGGCACGCACCGATCGGCTTGCCGCGTATGTTTTCGATTTTTTTCGCGATGAAAGCGCCCATCGGCGCGACCATCATGATCGCCGAATTCTTGGCCGCGGCGATTTCGGCGGTGGTCGAATGCGGCGCGGCGGAAATGGTATCGACTTTTTCGCACGAGCCGGCCTCGAGCGCCTTCAGCTTGCGGTCGCCCATGTGATCGCCGTGTGCGTGCGACAGCAGCACCAGGTGTACGTCGCCCAGCCGCGGATCGTCGCCGCCGGTGACGGATTGCCCCGCGTCATACAGGATGCGCACGCCGGTGGGGTCTTCAAAAATCGTCGCGCGGTCACGCTCGCACAGCTCGCCCGCGTGTGAACCGAGCGGAGTGATTTTTACGTTTTGCGCAAAACTTGCGTTGGCCGCCAGCAGCATTGCGGTGGTCAGCGCGGTCAGTGCAGATACAACAAATGATTTCGTTTTCATAACTTCTCCTTGAAATAGAATATAACGTAACTATTTGTTTTAAAAATTTTTCTTTCCAGAAAGTTTTAGCAATTCGGTGACTTGGGTATCGCCAATCTGCAAGCCCTGCGCACGCGCGGCCGCAACCAGTTTTTGCCGCCTAACACCCGGCAAACGCACACCCTCGTCGCGCAGCATGGCGTTAATCATCACTTCCAGCCGCGAAAAATACGCATCACTACCCGCCAGCGCGCCGGGATCAATTGTCAGTATGGCATGGCCAATGCGCGGCTTGTTGCCCGGCTCAAAGTATGAATCGTTTTCAAAACTGAACGCCGCACCGGTCAAGCCCACGCACAACACTTCCACCATCAGCGCCAGCGCAGCGCCTTTCACGCCGCCGATGGCGTTAAGACTGCCGCTCAGCGCAGCCTTGGCATCCGTCGTCGGATTGCCGTCTTTATCCACCGCCCAGCCCAGTGGGATTGGCTTGCCTTCTTTCGCGTACACCATGATTTTGCCGCGCGTGACTTCGGTGAGCGACAGATCGACCACGATAGGTTCGGCGTTGTTGCGCGGAAAAATCGCCGCCACCGGATTGGTGCCGTAAAACGCGCGCTTGCCGCCCCACGCGTTAATCGCCGATGGTGAGTTGGTAAACGCCAGGCCCACCATGCCCGCCTGCGCGATGGGCGCCAGGTGATACGCCAGTGCACCCATGTGATGGCTGTTGGTAACGCCGACAAAACTCACGCCGGATTTTT
>JAYVQD010000231.1:0-7617 GCA_043777275.1 Nitrosomonadales bacterium | reverse complement strand
GGGCTTGCGCGATGCCGGAAAAGTCTTTATATTTCTCCGGTATGAGTTACTTATTTTCACAGGTCACTGCGGCACGCGTTTTTCCGGCGTCGCTACGTCTGTCCAGCCTTCTGCTGGCCGGCCTGCTGCTGCGCGCAAGCGCAAACTAAACTTATCCCCCCATTTGCAGTACCCCAGGCTGGCGCCTAGCGCTGGATATCAATTATTTTCGCCTTGGCGTTGAGCGTACAAAACGCATAAAGCACCGAGGCGACTGAAAGCAGCTACGGAGAAAATCATGGCCAAAGAAAAGCTCATCATATTCGACACCACTATGCGCGACGGCGAACAAAGCCCCGGCGCTTCCATGTCCAAGGAAGAAAAAATCCGCATCGCGCGCCAACTGGAGCGCATGCACGTGGATGTTATCGAAGCGGGTTTTCCCGCCGCCAGCGATGGCGATTTCGAGTCGGTGCAAGCCGTAGCCCGCGCGATCAAAGACAGCACGATCTGCGGCTTGGCGCGCGCCAATGAAAAGGATGTGCGCCGTTGCGGTGAGGCCGTGCGCATCGCGCGTTCGCCGCGCCTGCATACCTTCATCGCCACCTCGCCCATCCACATGGAAAAAAAGCTGCGCATGGAGCCGACGCAAGTGGTCGATCAGGCCGTGCGTGCAGTACGTTGGGCAAGCGAGTACACCGATAACATCGAGTTTTCGCCGGAAGACGCCGGGCGTTCGGACATTGATTTTTTGTGCCGCATCATCGAGCAAGTCATCAAGGCGGGCGCGACCACGATCAATGTGCCGGATACCGTCGGCTACACGCTGCCGGAGCAGTTTGGCGGATTGATTAAAACCCTGCGCGAGCGCATCCCCAATTCCGACAAAGCGATCTGGTCGGTGCATTGCCATAACGACCTCGGCTTGGCGGTGGCAAATTCGTTATCCGGCGTAATGAACGGCGCGCGGCAGGTCGAATGCACCATAAACGGTTTGGGCGAACGCGCCGGCAATGCGTCACTCGAAGAAATCGTCATGGCAGTACGCACGCGGCAGGATATTTTCATCTGCGACACCGGCATTGATGCCACGCAAATTGTGCCGGCGTCCAAGCTGGTGTCGGGGATTACCGGCTATCCCGTGCAGCCCAACAAAGCCGTGGTCGGTGCCAACGCGTTTGCGCATGAATCCGGCATTCATCAGGACGGCGTGCTGAAGCATCGCGAAACCTACGAGATCATGAGTGCCGAGTCGGTGGGTTGGACCACCAACCGCTTGACCCTGGGAAAACTCTCCGGCCGCAACGCGTTCAAAACGCGCCTGCACGAAATCGGCATTGATCTTGAATCCGAAGAATTGCTCAACGCCGCGTTCAAACGTTTCAAGGATTTGGCCGATAAAAAACGCGAGATTTTCGACGAAGACCTTCAGGCGCTGATTACCGAAGAAGAAATCGAGCACGTCGAAAATGAACGCTGGCGGCTGGTATCCCTCACCGCGCATTCCGAGACCGGCGAGTTGCCTTATGCGAAGCTCGTGGTATCCGATGACGGCAAAGAGCGCCAATGCGAATCGGAGGGCAGCGGCCCGGTGGATGCCGCGTTCAAGGCGCTGGAGTCGATTGCCGGCAGCGGCGCATCGCTGTTGCTTTATTCGGTAAACAACATCACCAGCGGCACCGATTCACAAGGCGAAGTCACGGTGCGTTTGTCGAAAGAAGGCCGCATCGTCAACGGCCAGGGCGCGGATACCGACATCGTGGTAGCGTCGGCCAAGGCGTATGTCAACGCCTTGAACAAGTTACATTCCAAGCGGGAGCGTGTGAATCCGCAAGGATCGTAAGTATTTGTTTTTAAACGATTTTATTTTGTGCTTCTGATTTGATGCAGATACAGAATCGCGCTGGAAAACAGCACCACCGTCAGCGCGATTTCGATACCTGCAAGTTGCGCCGATAACCCTTTGTCGGTGTACGCGCGCACCACGCCTTCCACAAAATACGCGATGATTAACAAGGTCATCCAGCGGTAGGTATAGACCTTGCCGCGCAGAATGCCGAACAGCGGCGCCAGCAGCGGCAGCACTTTCAGCACCAGCCAAGAGCCGCCTGCGCGCTGCGGCGCGAGCCACAGTTCCCACGTCAGACACAGCGCTATCAAGGCGATAAGGCTGGCGCTGGAAATAGCGTTCAGCAGCGTAAGCGCGCGCGCGTTGCGCACCTGTGGAGCGAGCGTCACGCGCGCGCCAGTTTCAAAGCGGTCAGCGCCAGCCGTTTGCCCACTGCCAGACACAGTTTGCGTTCAGGTTCGGAAATAGCCTTATCGCTGGAAATACCGGCGGTGTGACTCGCGCCATACGGCGTGCCGCCGCTGGCCGTGTGGAGCAAGTCCGGCTCGCTGTACGGTATGCCCACAATCAGCATGCCGTGATGCAGCAGCGGCAGCATCATCGACGTCAACGTGGTTTCCTGCCCGCCGTGCATCGACGAGCTGGAGGTGAATACCGCTGCGGGTTTGCCTGCCAGCGCACCCTTCAACCACAGGGCACCCGTGCCATCCCAAAAATATTTCATCGGCGCGGCCATGTTGCCGAATCGCGTAGGAGAACCGAGCGCCACGCCGATGCATTCTTCAAGGTCTTTCAGCGCTGCGTAAGGCGCACCGCTGTCCGGCACGGCGGGTTCGGTGGCCTCAATCACGCTGGACACGCGCGGCACAGTGCGCACGCGTGCCGTCACACCATCGACTTGTTCGATGCCGCGCGCGACGAACTGCGCCATCTGTTTGACCGCGCCATGGTGGCTGTAATAGAGAACCAGAATTTCACTCATGCGGGTATTATAGCGAGACTGATACCGGCGAACAGATGATAACTTTGCGTAAACTGCTTTCACGGCTTGCCGAGCTGGTGCGTGTGGTGGCGAAAAGATTTTACGAGGATCACGGCCTGCAAACGGCGTCGAGTCTCACCTTCACCACCCTGTTGTCGCTGGTGCCTATTATCACCGTGGCGGCCACGCTGATGTCGGCGTTTCCCGTGTTCCAGGGCATGTCAGGCGTTATCGAAGATTTTATTTTCGACAATATGGTGCCGGAGTCCGCCGAGGCCATCGAAAAATACACCGAGCAGTTCATCGACAACGCCGCGAAGTTAACCGCAGTCGGCATCGTGTTCCTGGCGATAACGTCAGTCATGCTGCTGATGACGATCGATGATGCGTTCAACGACATCTGGCGTGTACGGCGCGCGCGGCCGATGTTGCAGCGCGTGGTGATTTACTGGGCGTTAATTACCGTGGGGCCATTGCTGATCGGCGGCAGCTTGTCGTTGAGCTCGTGGCTGATGAGCGCTTCGGCGGGCTGGACCGAGGGCATTCCTTACGCCGGCGTGACGCTGATTAAAATTTCCGCGATTGCGCTGACCTCCATGGCGCTGGCGCTGTTGTATTTCGCCATGCCCAACCGTCCCGTGGAAATCCGCGACGCACTGACTGGCGGCATATTGGTCGGCTTGGTGTTCGAGTTGACCAAACAGGGATTCGGTTTCTACATCACCAATTTTCCGACTTACAAGCTGGTGTACGGCGCGTTCGCTGCGGTGCCCGTGTTTCTGATGTGGCTGTATCTTTCGTGGCTGGTCGTGTTGTTGGGCGCCGCGGTAGTAGCGTCATTGCCGGAGTGGCGCCAGCATTCAGTGCAGGGCCGATTGGCGCCGGGCAGCAATTTCGTTTACGCGTTACAGGTGCTAAAGGCGCTGTGGCAGGCACAGCAGCGCGGCGAAGTCGTGACCGTGCCGCAGTTGCACAGCAATCTGCACATGCGCTACGAGCGCATCGAGGCCATACTCGACGCCATGCAGAACGCGTCATGGGTCAATCGCGCGCTACCAGTGGGTTGGGTGCTGAGTCGCAATCCGGCCGCCATCGCCGTGGCGGACGTGTACAAGCTGTTTGTGTTTGATCCGGCGGTACCGGTGCCGGGGCCGGAGGAGCAGCCTGAACTGGTGTCACTGGCGCGCGCTTTTGGCAATCGCATCGGCGATGGCGCGGAGATGTCAGTGGCTAATTTGTTTGAGTCTTCTGCCGCGCCGGTGGGGCAGCGTGTGGTGGGGCAGGATTAGCGTGGGTTCCCGTCTTAAGCACACCCGCAGCCGCCGGCGCAAAATCCCATTGCTTCCAGGCGGCATGCACCATGTTCGGATATTCCGGCCGACCGAGGCTGCCGTTGTAGCGGCCAAGTGCGCGATACAGATCGCCTTTTTCGATGTCGATATAGTGACGCAGGATGGCGCAGCCGAAGCGCAGGTTGGTGCGCAGGTGAAACAGATTGGTTTCACGATCGCCAATGACGTTGATCCAGAACGGCATTACCTGCATCAGGCCGCGTGCGCCGGCGGATGACACGGCGTACTTGCGAAACGCGCTTTCAACCTGGATCAGGCCCAGTACTAGTTGTGGATCGAGTCCGGCACGCTTCGCTTCGTAATGCACGGTGACGAGAAAATCTTCGCGCATGGTTTTGTCGGGCATGCGCCGTTCGAGTTTGCTCGACATGGAATCGAGCCACGCGCGCGCATCGGCAGGCGTTGCAAACGCGAGAAACGGCGCTGATTGATCCGATACCGCCTTATGCAGCGCGGCGCGCACGCTGTCGGACATCTGTTCTTCAAGCTGATTGCCGGCCTGCGCCAGCGCGGCGGCCAGCACGAATACGGGAACAAAAAGGATTCGGATTATTTCTCGCATGTATTTGATTTTACATGACTTATTATATCGTTCAAACCCACCTGCGTTGCCGCTGGATCCGTGCGCCGCTGGTATTCCACCTGCCCGGTTTTAAGCCCGCGTTCGCCCACCACGATGCGTTGCGGGATGCCGATCAGCTCGATATCCGCGAGCATGGAGCCGAGGCGCTCGTCGCGGTCGTCGAGCAGCACGTCAAGGCCGGCGGCGCGCAAATCGGCATACAGTTTTTCGGCGGTCTCTTTGACCTGCGCGCTTTTTTTCATACCGATGGGCACAATGGCGATATCGAAGGGCGCAATGCTGCTTGGGAAGATCACGCCGCGGTCGTCGTGATTTTGCTCGATCGCGGCGGCAACGATGCGCGTGACGCCGATGCCGTAGCAGCCCATTTCCATGATCTGCGACTTGCCGCCCTCGTCGAGGAACGCAAGGTTTAATGCTTTGGAATACTTGGTGCGCAACTGGAAAATATGGCCGACTTCGATGCCGCGGCACAGTTCCAGTTTGCCTTTGCCGTCGGCGCTGGCATCGCCGGTGACGGCGTTGCGGATGTCGGCGACCAGCGGCTCGGCGAAGTCACGCGCGATGTTGGCGCCAGTGAAATGATGATCGGTTTCGTTAGCGCCAATGACGAAATCGGCCATGGCGGCAACCGTGCGGTCAGCGACGACTATGCCTTTGAAGCCTGCCGGGCCCAGCGAGCCGGGGTCGGCGCCGAAGGCGGCGCTGATGCTGGCGGGAGAGGCGAACGCAGTCGGTTTTTTTACAGCGTCGAGTTTGCCGGCTTTGATCAAATTCAATTCGTGATCGCCGCGCACCATCAACAGCACCGGCTTGTCATCGACGCCATCGACGACTACCGCTTTGACGGTTTTGTCGGCTGATACGTTCAGGAACGCGCATAACCCGGCAATGGTTTTCACGCCGGGTGTGTGAATTTTGGTCAGCGGCTGGCTGGCGGCAGGGCGCGGTGCAGTGGGCGCAACCGCTTCGGCGAGTTCCACGTTCGCCGCGTAATCCGAATCCGGGCAATACGCGAGAGCGTCTTCGCCCGAATCAGCCAGCACGTGAAACTCATGTGAGCCGGTGCCGCCGATGGAGCCGGTGTCGGCGGCGACCGCGCGAAATTTCAGGCCCAGCCGCGTGAAGATGCGCGAATAGCAGTCGAACATCTCGCGATAGGTGGCTTGCAAGTCCTCATAGCTGGTGTGAAACGAATAGGCGTCTTTCATTACGAACTCGCGCCCGCGCATCACGCCGAAGCGCGGGCGGATTTCGTCGCGGAACTTGGTTTGTATCTGGTAGAAGTTAAGTGGCAACTGGCGGTAGCTTTTGACTTCGCGGCGCACCACGTCGCTGATCACTTCTTCGTGTGTCGGGCCGAAACAGAAATCGCGCTGGTGGCGGTCTTTCATGCGCAGCAGTTCGGGGCCGTATTGCTCCCAGCGGCCGGATTCTATCCACAGTTCGGCGGGCTGCACGGCGGGCATCGAAAGCTCAATCGCGCCGCTGCGGTTAAGTTCTTCGCGAATGATGGCCTCGACTTTGCGTAACACGCGCAGACCCAATGGCATCCAGGTGTAAACGCCGCTGGTGAGGCGTTTAATCAGACCGGCACGCAACATCAGTTTGTGGCTGATGACTTCCGCTTCAGAGGGAGCTTCTTTTAGCGTGGAAATAAAGAATTTAGATGCGCGCATGGCTGCCAACAATCGAAAAAAAACGTATTCTACCGGACAAGGTAAATTCTACGGGACATTCATTTCATCATGGACTTGCGGGGAAATTGGCGCATCAGAAAGGCGGCGGACGACGCCGAGACGGTATACATCAGCGAGAAATTCGGCGTGCGCTCGCTGCACATTGGCAGCGACACCGTGCAAAGTGCGATGCGCATCGCTGCGCCCAATGAGCTGGAGCTGTCGTACACGCGCAGCATGATGGGCTTTTTGCTGTTTAACGAAAGCCCCAAATCCGTGTTGATGATCGGTCTGGGCGGTGGTTCGGTGGCGAAGTTCATCTATCACCGTATGCCTTGGACGACCATTCGCGTGCTGGAGTTGCGCGAGCGAGTGTTGACCGTGGCGCGGCGCTATTTCGGTGTACCACCGGATGATGAGCGTTTCGAGATCATCATCGGCGATGGCGCGGAGTTTGCCAGCCGCCCCAAGGTCTGTGCCGATCTGATGGTGGTGGACGGCTACGACGGCGAATCGCATGTCGAAGCCCTGGCCAGCACGGCGTTTTATCGTGACTGTTACGAGCGGCTGAACAAGGGTGGCATGCTGGTGGTCAATTTGTGGGGCGGTGACCGCGAGTTCAATGAGACGCTAAAACGCATCGAAGCGGCTTTCCCGGATGGAACCTTGTGCCTGCCCGCCGAAAAACCCGGCAATGTGATCGTTTTTGGTTTTCGCGGCCCGGCGGGTAAGCTCACTTGGGAAACGCTGGCGCAGCGCGCTACGGCGCTGGAGGCACGCTATGAGTTGGGATTTACCCGGTTTGTCGAGGGTTTGCGCAAAATGAATCAGCACGACGACAAACATCTGCTGATTTAGTCGCTGGATTGGCTGCTTTCATTCACCCCAAAATTGTGGAAGAATCAACGCAACTAACGCATTGATGGGGTCGTGATCGTGATAGACCGCGATGGGTACCGCCCCAATGTAGGCATCATTCTTTGCAACGCGAAGAACGAAGTTTTCTGGGGCAAACGGGTGCGCGAGCACTCGTGGCAGTTTCCGCAGGGCGGTATCAATCCGGGCGAGTCGCCGGAGGTCGCCATGTACCGTGAACTGCACGAAGAAGTCGGGCTGCGTGAGCAGCACGTCAAAATTCTCGGGCGCACGCGCGAATGGCTGCGCTATGAAGTGCCCGATCGCTGGGTGCGCCG
>JAYVQD010000230.1:0-7620 GCA_043777275.1 Nitrosomonadales bacterium | reverse complement strand
CAAGCGTGATCGCGTTGGACGACGCCAGGTCCTTGTCGAACATGGCCTGCATCTGCACCGCGAATTCCTGCCCGAGGATCACGGCATTGACCTCGTCGTTGTGCAGGAAACTGCGCCAGTCGAGGTTGGTTGAACCGATGGTTGACCACACACCGTCGATCAGCGCGGTCTTGGCGTGCAGCAAGGTATCGCGGCGCTCATAAATTTTGACGCCTGCGCCCAGCAGTTCAGTGTAGAAGGAACGTCCGACATGAAACACCAAAGCCGAATCGCTATGGCTCGGCAGGATTATTTTCACGTCCACGCGGCGTTGTGCGGCGTCCTTTAACGCGGCGAGCAATTGCGGGTCGGGGACAAAATAGGCGTTGGTCAGATACACCGCAGTTTCGGCACTGCTGATCGCCGAAATCAGCGTCGCGTATATCAGCGTGTAGGGGTCGTCCGCTGAACTGCCGAGGGCGCGCACCACCATTTTTCCCTTGTTGCCAAGCTGCGGTAAATAATTTCGTGGTGCGAGCGTTTCCCCTTTTTGCTTCTCCCATGTCGCGAGAAACAGTTTTTGAAATTCGGCGACCACCGGCCCATCTACCTGCATATGGGTATCGCGCCACGGCGCCCGTTTCTCGGGACTCGTGCTGGATCGTTGAGAAAAGGAGCCGCCGGAATACACGCTGCTGATGTTAATGCCGCCGAGGAACGCGGTCTGACCATCCACGATCAACAGCTTGCGGTGATCGCGCTGATTGACGTTCCATCCTTTCCTGGCTTTCAGCGGATTGACGGGATTGAATTCAAGAACTTTAATGCCGCTATCAGTGAGCCGTTTGAAAAATGCCTTGGGCACGCTGATCGACCCCACGCTGTCATAGATAAAATTTACCTGCACCCCTTGCGACTGCTTCTCGATGAGTGCGTCCGCGAATTTATTCCCCACTTCATCATCTTCGATGATGTAGGTTTCCAGATTGATAGTGTCTTTCGCATTGCGGATAGCGGCAAACATGGCCTCGAAAGTCGCTGCACCATCCTGCAGCAGCACCACGTTGTTGCCCACCATTAACGGACTGCCAGTGATAGCCTCCGCCAGCGCCAGATGCCGGTCAAAAATACCGGTTTCGTCGCCGCCGCTTTTGAGCCGGTCAAGAACCGCTTTGCTTTGCTGCGCCGTTAGCGGCCCGCGCGCACCTTCGAGTTGCACTGGCCGTTGCACGCGCCCCATGTCGGGAACGATCGTCGGCAGCGAACTGCACCCTGCAACGGCGACAAGCAGACCTGCCGCCAGGCATTTCCCGAGTCTGCATCGGTAAATCGCTAACAAGGCTACCGTCCTAAATCCTGCATCGCCTCGACGACCATCCCGGTGCCGATCGCAATCAGCAGGATGTCACTGGCCACACGCACATAGCGATGCCCGATCGGCGGCTGGCCGAACTGCACGACGAGTACCGGCGGCACCTCGTAATAGATCACGTCGCGCGGTAGCGGCCTTCCTACGGCCCATTTTTTGGCCTGACCGGGCGGCATGCAGCCGTTATTTTTCTTGGCTAATCCCGGTGGACAGCGGCCAGCGCGAAACTGCTCGCGGTAGTAGTCGTTGGCGTGGGACCGGTGCTGCTCGCCGAAATGTTCGCTTCTTTTATTTTCGGCCTTCCCCCGGTGCTCGCCGTCGTTATTTTTGTTGCCCTTGTTGCCCTTGTTGCCCTGGTTGCCTTTGTCGCCTTTGTCACCTTTATCGCCGCCGGCCCACGCCGGTTTGTCGGCCAAAGCCGGGGCCAGCGCCAGCATTCCGGCAATTAGGAAAACCACCGCGCCCTGCGTAACTTTCGTAATCGCTTTCAACGCAATTTGTTTCATGACTGCACTCGAAGTGAATCAGATTAAGCCGCGCACCGACACATTCAATGACTATTTGCTCCAAGAATGCCAGTTGCTGTTTCGATCCTGAAAATCCTTCAGTTGACGCGCAGCCTGCTCTTTCGAGACGCCGTAGCGCTCCTGCGTTTTACCGGTGTACTGCGCGCGCTTTCCCCGCCCCTCACGCTCCGGGTTCTCGGTGAACTTGCCCCACTGTTCATTCACTCGTCCGCTAAATTGTCTTAAAGCGCCTGCAAAACGATCCCTGTTCATATCGGCCTCCTGATGGTTTGCATGGAATTTTCATCCCGCAGCGATAGTCTGCTTACGGACGCTCAGGGTCTGTACGATAACGTACGGTGCGGGCAAGCACAGCCGCAATCGTGTTCCCAGGGGCATCTGCGTTTTGCGCTGTCTCCATCTTGTTTTATTTCAATAAAACAGAGACTTACCGTACCTGCTTCGTAGCGATCCATTCACGCACGAGGTGGGGTGGCGCCTGCCCTTTGCGAATCTTAATCCTAACGACCTCCACATGTTGATTACCAGTGCTCGATATAGTCGTTTACAACAGCCATTTCCGCTTCAAAGCGCGGCAGCAGCAGCGCCAGGGCCTCGTTATCGCCCGCCTTGCCCTCATCTTCCATCGTCGCGCACAGTTCGCCCAGTGCCAAGGCGCCTACTGCGCGCGCCGCCGACTTCAGCTTATGCATTGCATCCGCCACCGCCTTCATCTGCTGTGCCGCGCAAGCCGCGCGCAGTTCCAGCGTGATGGCGGCGGCGCTGCTGCGAAAGTCCTGCAGAAACTCGCGCACGATCGTCGCGTCGCTCCCTACCAGTGCTTGAAGCACCTTAACATCCACCGGCAGCATGGCTGCCGCCGCGGCGACCGGCGGCATGATCGATTCTTCGCCTACGGTGGACACCCCCGCGCCGGCGCGCACCACCGGTAACCACTGATTCAGCACGGCTCTTAGCTCTGCCAGCGGAATCGGCTTGCTGCGATAGTCGTCCATGCCCACAGCACGACAGCGCTCGGCCTCACCCTTGAGGGCATTGGCGGTCAGCGCAATAATCGGGGTGCGGCGCACGCCTTTCTCTTCGGCGCGTATGGCCTGGGTCAGCGCATAGCCGTCCATCTTCGGCATGTGCAGATCGGTGAGCAGCAGTGCATACTCGCCGCTCTGCCACCGCTGCAGCGCTTCAAGGCCGTCGGCGGCCACTTCCGCAGTACGTCCTAGCAGCGCGAGTTGCCTCACAATCACCTTCTGGTTGGTTTCATTGTCCTCGGCAATCAGGATGAGCCGACCGCGCCGCACCGCCTCGGCGCGTGAGGGCGCAATCACCCCGAACCGCCCGGTGGAAAAGGTAACTGATTCCGTTGCCAGCGTTGCCCGTCCGGCAGCAGCCGCCACCGCATTCAGAAAATGCTGGCAACTGAGCGCATTGCCATCCACGGTAATAAAATCGTCCGCATGCGGTCGGCGGCGTGTGTCGCGTTCAATGAAAACGACGGCCGGACATACGTCCGGATTGATCTCGGCACGGGTGGCGGCGCGCATCTGCTCCAGCGACGGCGGCTCGTCACCGGCGTCGATGACCCACACCGACACCCCCATCCGATCCGCCGCCTGTTGCCTGGCGTTTTCCGGATCCGGCACCCGCTCGACAAGCGCCTGCGCATGACTGAGATACGCCGCCAGATCATCGGCCAGACCCGGATGGCCGACCACGACACAGTGCAGTCCGGCGACCACGGATGGCGTCTCAGGCACACCAGACCCAACCGGCGGCAGCGCAAACGGCAGACGCACCGTGAACGTGGCACCTTCACCCGGTGCGCTTTGCACAGCGATATTTCCGCCCATGAGCCCCACCAGATGCTGAGCAATCGCCAGCCCCAATCCGGTACCACCGAAGCGCCGGGTAGTGGAAGAATCTGCCTGCGCGAATGCGCTGAATAGCCGCGCCTGCGTCTCTTCGGTCATGCCGATGCCGTTGTCAGTCAGGCGGAATTCCACGCTTACCTGCTGCGAGTCGTGATCAACCTGTGACACCCGCACCGACACATGACCGGCCCGCGACTGTCCACTGCAGAACTTGACCGCATTGCTCAGCAGATTAGTCACTACCTGGCGCAGGCGCAGCGCATCGCCGATGACACGCGCGGGGATCGCGGGATCCGTGAATACCGTCAGGATCACATCTTTTTTCGCGGCGATATTGTTCAGCAGACTGCACACGCTCTCCACCACCTCCACCAGCGAGAACTGCTCGTGCTCGAGGTCCAGCTTGCCGGCCTCGATCTTGGAGAAATCAAGAATATCGTTAATGATATCCAGCAAGGAAAACGCTGACTCGCGTACGAGTTCGACCATCTCCACCTGATCGGCCGTGAGGCTGCTCTGGTGCAAAACGTCGATCATGCCGATCACACCGTTCATCGGCGTGCGGATCTCGTGGCTCATGTTCGCGAGAAAAGCTGATTTGGCTTGATTGGCCGCTTCGGCCTCGTGGCGCGCGCGTTCCACCTCAAAGGTGCGCGCCGTCACTTTGTCTTCCAGTGCCTCGTTGAGTTCTCGCAGCGCGATCTCCGCTTGCTTGCGCTCTGTAATGTCGCGGTATATCGTCGCAAGTCCGCCAATATGATTCGTCCCGTCTTTAAGAAGTGACAGGCTTACCGACACGGCGAGCCTGCGCTTGTCTTTGGTCAGACGCTCGGATTCAAAAGAGTCGACACTGGCGCCGGACAAATTGCGTGCCCTTCTGTGCAGCATCTCCTGGTGCAGCTCATCGGGCACGAGCAAGATTAAATTCCGGCCGATCATCTCAGTACTCGTGTATCCGAACAGTCTTTCCGCGCCGGCGTTCCATGACAGGATCGTCCCGTCGAGTTTTGAACTCACAATTCCATCCTGCGAAGACTCGACGATTGCCGCAAGTCGGCCCTGCACTTCACCTGCACGGGCGCGCTCGATTACCCGAGCCAATTGCGCGGCAACCTGGTCGATGCTATTGAGCAACAAAGTATCCGCAGGACGAATGTCTTCGGCGTAAAACTCGAGTAATGCTGCCGTCTCGTCCTGCACCACCACCGGGAAAGCGAACGCGCGGCGCAGACCTTGAGCCAAGGCAAGGCCTGTACGGGGGCCGGCAGGCAGGGTGCCCAGGTTTTCGATCCAGACAGGCACTTTCTCGTTGATCACCTTGTGCCGGAATTGCTTGTGGCCCGCCTCGCCGAAGGCCTCGGACTGATCCATAAGCGCCGCAAAGCGCACGCGATCCTCCACCTGCCACAACGAGGTGGCGACCACGCGCCGGCCCTGATCCAGCGCAAAAATTACCAGATGTTACCGTAATCACTGATCAGCCTGAGAGCGGACTGAAGTGCTGCTTCCGGGGTGATGGACTCGTTCGCCACTTTGGCGAGCGCGGCCTGCAACTGCGCCAACTCGTACTGTTTGCGCCAGGCGTGCTCGGCTTGCTTGCGCTCCGTGATGTCGCGTACGGTAACAACTGCCAGCAGTGGCTGACCGTCCGCGTCGCGCACCGGTGCGCCACCGTAATTGAATAGCTGACGCCGGCCGCTGCGGATGTGGCGCACACCCAACTCCAAGTCGCTGAGGGTCTCGCCGCGCAGAACGCGCGCCAGCGGCCACTGGTCTAGCGGCACGATCGTGCCATCTGCAGTCGACAATTCAAAATTGTCAGCGAACGCCGATAAATTGCGCAGGTATTCGCCGGGGCTGGCGAAATCATGCATCGTCATCGCGGCTCGGTTGAAATGCGAAATCTGGCCATCGAGATTGGCAACCACCACGCCCTCAGTTAGATGCTCGACCACTGTTTGCATGCGAGCTTCACTTTCCTTTAACGCAGCCACAGCGCGTTCGCGTTCTTTGTTGCTGCGCTGCGCCTCGATGCCATAGGCTAAATCGGCAGCCAGTTCCGACAGGAGCAACATATCTTGCTCACGGAACGCCCCCGCCGCCGTGGCGTAGATATTGAGCGCGCCGATTGCATCACCCGCTTTGTTGATGAGGGGTAGCGCGACGAACGACGCGTAACCGCGTGTGCGCGCCATTTCCCGCCATGAGGCGAGGCGTGCGTAGCCGGCAATATCGGCGACGACGAATGGTTTCCCGCTGCGGATCGCCGCGCCCGTGGGACCGTACCCCGGCTCACCTTTTGCCCAAGAAATGCGCAGACTGTCGAGATAGCCGTCGTCATCACCAGCCCGCGCTACTGGACGTACGCGCTTTTTTGCGTCGTTTTCCGCATAGCCGACCCAGGCGAAGGGGTAGCCGCCGAAACGGACGATCATTTCGCAGACCTGCTGCAGCAACTGCAGTTCGCTTTCAGCCCGCACCACTGCCTCGTTGCACTTGATCAGCGTGCGCAGGGTGCTGTTGGTGCGGTGCAAAGTCTCGGTTTGCGCTTGGAGCGAAGCCGCAGCTTCGTTGAAACCGATCGCCAGTTCTCCAATCTCGCCGACCGGGTACGGTTTCTGCACCCGCGCCGTCAGGTCGCCGGCTCGCAACCGGCCAGATACTTCGGCCAGCCGCGCCACCGGCCGGCGCACTGTAGTCTCCGCCATCCACCAAGTCAGCAAGAGCACGCCCAACGCGACCAGCGATAACAACGTGAGGTTGCGGTACATCGCCCGATCCACGGCGGCAGTGAACTTGTCTGGCGTCGCGCCGAACGCGAGGGTGAGGTTCAGGTCGGCCAGCATCGGGAAATTTCCCAGCGCATAGATTCTTGGGACGCCGTCCAGTCCGGGCGCCTCGACCACGCCTTGGCTCTTCGCGCGCCGTGCCGCATCCAGCAGCGGCGCGCCCGCGTTGGACATCGCGATCGGTTTTCCGTCGTTCGGCTCGTGATACAGAACACGGCCTTCTGCATCCCACATAAAAGCCACCATGCCCTGCAGAAAATCCTTGTGCGCGTAGCGTTCAGCGAATGCGGTAACCTCAACCCCGGCTACGATGAGCTTACTGATGCCGCCGTCCACACCCAAAACCGGCCACGCCACCGAGATCGTGGGCCGCCGGGTGATTTTACCCATCACGGGCTTACCGACCGTGAGAGCGCGAGAGGCCAGCACGCGCGTGAACCATTCGCGGTCGGCGTAGTTAACCAGCCCTTTTGTTGGCACCGCCGCACAAAGTAAATTGCCAGCGGCGTCGGTGACAATAAAATTGGTATAGGGGCTTGCCGGTTTCCGCAGTTTTCCGAGCACGATGGAGCACGCGGGCTCGACCGCGTCGCGCACGGCGGGCACCTCGGCCAGACTTTGCAGCAGATAGCGTGCCGCTTCGACGTCGGATTCGACGTCTTCGGTGGCGAGACGCGTAAGCACCTGTAAATCGGCGCGCGCATCTTCGAGCGCGGCAGTGCGCTCTTTGGCGGCGTGATAAACCACGAGCGCCGCCAGCGGCAGTATCGCGGCAAGCACGATAAGGAAAAGACGAGTACGGAGACTGGACAAAACGTTCAGGTTCATGTACGCCGGCCCCCAAATACAGCCGCATATCGCAGCACGGCAGTTGGGGCCGCAGAGCGTGCGACACGCTGCACGCGCAGCGCCTTGTGCCAGCAGCCGCTCATCGCATCGCGGATATCGAATGCCATTATAAAAATTTATTAAATAAAATCATATAATTATGGTCTCTATTCAGCCTCTATGAAAATGCCGATTTCTCAGAGGGAACGATTTTTCGCAGAAATTTCGGGCGAAAGCATATTTCCCTATGAAACCTGAAT
>JAYVQD010000229.1:0-7640 GCA_043777275.1 Nitrosomonadales bacterium | reverse complement strand
GATCAAAACAGAAATGGAATTACGCCACCACCGCCATCTCGAAATCACCCTTGCTGGTGCCGCAATCCGGGCAGATCCAATCTTCGGGCACGTCTTCCCAGCGTGTGCCGGCCACGATGCCGTCGTGCGGCATGCCTTGCGCTTCGTCGTACGAAAACGAACACAGCAGGCATTGCCAGACGCGCAACGCTTTTGACAGCGAGGCTTTCGGCACAATCGCCTTGGCCATTTCCAGGCGCGGGAAATTCAGCACCAGCGCTTCCACCCCATCCGGGCCTGCAACGATCGGAAAGTAGCCTTCGTCGGGCTTGGTAAAGCCAATGGAAATCGCTTTATATTCTTTGCCCTGATAATGCAGGCTGCCCTTGGTGACGATGATGTACTGACCATTGCCTTTTGATGCATCGGGCCCGGCAGTTTGCGCGCCGGGCGCGAGTTTCAGCGAATAGGCGGCAAGCCCGCGTTCATCCTTGATCGTACTGAAGGTGTGTACATTGATGTCGCCATCGCCTTCAAACTGGGGCGCTTCGGTGACCTGCCACGGTTTGCGGTCAGGCACCGACAACAATTTTTCTTTGCTCTTTTCCAGATATTGCGCGCCCGGATCCCAGTGCGCACGCAGCGTCAGAAAACCCACGCCGCGATCGTCGCCGGTCAACGGGCCGTAGGGCGTATGCGCGCGCGAAAAATGCACCGCGTTGAGCGACAGTTCATGCTTACCGATAACGCCGCCGCCGCTGACAATCACCTGGAATTGATCGACATCGTGAAAATGCGGCGGAATCACGCGATGCGGCGTGCCTTCGGCGAGAAACGCCATCGGGTGATCGACCACGCCTTCGGGCGGACAGATGAAATCGGTGCGCCAGGCAGTACCGCCACCGGGAATCTCACGGGTTTTTTTAGCGGCTTTGACGTCTTCATACGAGGCAATTTGCGGCATGGTGAACTCCTTTGTTCTGTGCGGGCGATACGGACATTCTACTCGCGTCGCAGGGGCCAGGGAAAGCGCCAATACATCTCAGCCCCATCAGTCCATATAATGAAAAAATATCGTTAAAACAATTACTTAGCCTCACCCGGCCCACTCAGCGCAAAAGGCTTTCCATTCACTTCAATGGTGCTGTTCAGCGGCACTTTTTGCTCAATCAACCCCTCGGCAAAACAACCCGCCTTGGCGTTTTTTATCAGGTGCGCGAGCTTGTCCGCAGGTGCATCGCTGTCCACCGACAGATGCGTATCCACGCCATCCCAGCGGTTATACACCGTGCCCTTTAACACCGAGCCGCCGAGAAATTTACGGAAACGCACTTTCACTTTGGCATCTTTGATCGACAGCTTCATCATGTGCGCGTACCGCGCAACCTGAGTCAGCAGTCAGAAGCCGACGCCCATCGCCATATACGTCATCGGCGACGGATACAGGTCATCGCCACCGATACGCTGTGCCTCGTCGCAAAACACCTCGAACTGTTTGAAGGTGCCGCGCTTTAACTGTCCCTTGCCGATCACCACTTCGGTAAACACTTCGTTGTCGGTGGTAACACCTTGCGGCGGCAACTCCGGCTTGTCGATGATACGGTTGCCGGGTTCGGCCGGCAGGTTATTGCCATCTACGGGTTTGTCCATGTCGTGACCTCCTCAGTTGAAATGGGTGCTCATAACCATATTGCGAATGGGATCGCGCGTCCAACCGCCGATAACGCATGGCGGTGTAAGATTGCCATTCTATTCCATGCAGGATACGCCATGAAGCTGCTGCCGCTCCTTCTTGTCATGTTTGCCGCGCACCTCGCACACGCACAAAATTATCCAGTCAAACCCATCCGCATGGTGGTGCCGCTGGCCCCCGGCGGCGGCAACGACACGCTGGCGCGTTACGTCGGCAAATATCTCACCGAGAGTCTCGGTCAATCGGTGATTATCGAAAACCGCACGGGTGGCGGCGGGCTGGCGGGCGGCGAGTATGCCGCGCGTGCCGCGCCTGACGGCTATACGCTGCTCGTCGCCGGGTCGGGATTGATCGTGGTCACGCTCACGCACAAGCAGCTTAATTTTCAGCGCGACTTCACGCCTATTTCGATGATCGGCGAATACGCAGCGCTGCTGACTTCGCATCCGTCGCTGCCGGTGAAAACCGTGCGTGATTTGATCGCGTTCGCCAAGGCGCGGCCCGGCCAGATCAATTTCGCTTCAGCGGGCAACGGCTCCGCCGGACATCTGGTGCTGGAAATGTTTCGCTCCGCCGCCAAAATTGATTTTGTGCATATCCCGTACAAGGGTGCCGGACCTGCCGCGACCGAAGTGATGGCGGGGCAAGTGTCGCTGGTGTTCGGCAATCCGCTGGGTTCGTTGCCGCATGTCAAAGCGGGCCGCTTGCGCGCGATTGCGGTCAGCGGGCCCAAGCGCCTCGCGGCCATGCCTGAGGTGCCGACGGTTGCCGAATCGGGGCTGCCGGGCTTTGATGCCACCTTCTTTTTAGGTCTGCTGGGGCCGCTCGCGCTGCCGCGCGATATCGTTACGCGGCTAAATACAGAGACGGTCAAAATAGTGGCGCGGCGCGAAGTGCAGGACGCGCTGACGCTGCAAGGCATGGAGGCGTTAAGCGGCACGCCCGAAGATTTCGCCGCGCGCATCAAATCCGAAATGGAAAAAACCGCGAAGGTGGTGCGCGAATCGGGGATGCGCTTGAATTAATAATAATACCTTTAAAAACAAATACTTACAATTACACTGACTCAAGGAAACACAATGCCTGACACCGCATCCCAACCCCACCTGCCGCTCTCCGGCGTTATCGTTCTCGACCTAACCCTCGCACGCGCCGGCCCCACCTGCGTGCGTCATCTCGCCGACTGGGGCGCGGATGTGATTCGCGTTGAGCCGCCCTCCACCGGCGGTGAAGATGTGGTGGGACGGCGCAACGGTTCGGATTTTCAGAACCTGCATCGCAACAAGCGTGCGATTCAACTCAATTTGAAATCTGCGGAAGGCTATAAAGTTTTTATGAAGCTGGTCGAGAAAGCCGACGTGCTGGTGGAGAACATGCGCGCGCCGGTGAAAGGCCGTTTGAAAATTGCCTACGACGATTTGAAAAAAGTGAATCCGCGACTGGTCTACGGCAGTATCAGCGGCTTTGGACAAACCGGCCCTTACAGCGAGCGCGGCGGTGTGGATCAAATCGCACAAGGCATGGGGGGCCTGCAATCCGTTACCGGCGAGGCCGGGCACGGCCCGATGCGCGTGGGTATTCCGATTTCCGATCTTGCTTCGGGCAGTTTTCTGGCGATGGGTATAGCGATGGCGCTGTTCGACCGAAGCCGCACGGGTGAAGGCCGCTGGGTGCATACCAGCCTGCTCGAGTCGCAGATTTTCCTGATGGATTTTCAGGCGTCGCGTTATCTGGTCAAAGGCGAAGTACCCGGCCAGACCGGTAACGATCATCCGACGTTTACACCGACGGGCGTGTTCAAAACCAGCGACGGTTACATGAACATCGCCGCGAGTTCAGGCCGTTTGTGGGAGCGTTTTTGCGATGCGGTTGAAAAACCGGAATGGAAAGCCGATGCGAACTGGAGCACCGCCGTGGGCCGCACCCAAGACCGTCCCGCGCTGAACGCCGCTATTTCAAATATCACGCAGCATAAACCCGCAGCACACTGGGTTGAGCTATTCGAAGCCGCCGGTATTCCCGCCGGCCCGATCAACACCATGGACAAAGTATTCGCCGATCCACAAGTGCAACATATCGGCATGGCCGCGCCCCTCAAGACCAAGCTGTTTGGGGATACAAAGTTCGTGGCCTCGCCGCTAAACTTTCAGGGCATGCCGCGCAAGCTGCGTTGTGAAACGCCGGAGCCGGGACAACATACGGAAGAAATCCTGTCGTGGATTGGGATTTCAAAAGACGAACAAGCCAAACTCAAAACCGCCGGCGCGATCTGATTTCAGCACGCGCGCTGCGCACAAACAAAAACGCCGCGTCGTAATCAACGCGGCGTTTTTTATTGCGGCAACCCGTGCTACACCAACCGCAACCCATCCGACAACGGCAAGCTGCGCACCGGCTTGCCGGTGGCTGCGTACACCGCGTTGAGTATGGCCGGAATCACCACGCAGATCGTCGGCTCGCCCACGCCGCCCCAGAAGTCATACGTCGGCTGAATCACCGTTTCGACCTTGGGCATATGCACGATCTTCGGCATATGCAGCGTGTGGAAATTGGTTTCGACAATGCGCCCGTTGGCGACCGAGCTTTCGCTCATCAGCGTGCTCATACCATAGACCACCCCGCCCTGCACTTGCGTGGCGATTTGTTCCAGGCTCACCGCGTGGCCGCAGTTGGTGGAGAGCACCATGTGATGCACTTTCACGTCGCCCTTGGCGCTGACCGACACTTCGGCCACTGCCGCCGAGTAACTGCCATACCCCATGAACTGCGCGATGCCGCGATGGCGTCCGGCGGGCAACGGCTTGCCCCAGCCGGCTTGCGTCGCGGCGGCATTCAATACGCCCAAATGCTTGGGATGTTTTTGCAGCACGGCGCGGCGAAACTCGAGAGGATCCTTGCCCGCCGCCTTGGCGGCTTCGTCCATGAAGCATTCCAGGAAGTAGCCGTTCTGGTTGGTGTTGACGCCACGCCACGGGCCGACCGGCACATGGGTGTTGCGCATCGCGTATTCGGTACGCAGGTTCGGCAATGAGTAACCGAGTTGCGCATCGCCCGCCTCCTTCCAGTAGCCCTGCAACTGGCGCACGTCTTTGCCGTCCTTGATCGCCGACGGATTGGCAAAGGCGTTTATCGACTGGCCCGCCACGCGAATATTCAAAGCGGTGAGATTGCCCTGCGCGTCGATGCCGGCGGTCATCTTGCACTGCGTGATCGGGCGGTAAAAATCGTGCGCGAGGTCTTCTTCACGCGACCACAGCATCTTGACCGGCGTGCCGGGCGGTAACTGTTGCGCGATCTTCACCGCCTGGCGCACGTAATCCTGATTGCCGCCGCGCCGGCCGAAGCCGCCACCGAGATCCATTTTGTATACCTCGCACTGGCTTAACGGCACGCCCGCGGTCTGCGACAGCGTGGCCATCGAGGCTTCGGCGTTTTGCGTGGCGACCCATGCCTCGGCCTTGCCCGGCGACAAGCGCACGGTGGCGTTCATCGGCTCCATGCACGCATGCGGCACGAATGGCGAGTGATACACCGCAGTAACGGTTTTCGCCGCGCCCGCGATGGCCTTGGTCACGTCACCATCATTGATGTCCGCGAACGCGTCGGTGGAATCAAGCCCGCTGGCCACATGCTTGAGAATGGAGGCCTGCGACACTTTTGCGTTGGGGCCTTCGTCCCACACCTTGGGCAGCGCATCGAGCGCTTTTTTCGCGCGCCACCAGGTGTCGGCAATCACCGCCACGGTGGTTTCGTCCACACGCACCGCCTGCGGCTTGCCGGGCATATTGGCGATTTTGCTTTGGTCGAAGCTCTTTAACGTGCCGCCGAACACCGGGCAATCCATGATCGCCGCGTGTACCATGCCGGGTAAGGTGACATCGACGGCGTATTTTTTGCTGCCGTCGAGTTTGTCTCTGGTGTCGAGACGCTTGACCGCCTTGCCGGCGATTTTCCATTGACGCGGATCGCGCAGCTTGATCGCTTTTAAGTCAGGTGCGGGCAGCTTGGCGGCGGCATCGGCGACCTTGCCATAGGTAGTGCTGCGCGATGAGGCCTTGTGCGTGATGACGCCTTTGTCCACGGTCAATTCAGCAGCAGGCACTTTCCAGTCGTTCGCGGCGGCCTGCACCAGCATGATCTTGGCAGCGGCGCCGGCGCGGCGCACGTAATCGTGCGAGGTACGAATGCCGCGGCTGCCGCCGGTGGACATGTCGCCCCAGATACGTTTGTTCGCCAGATTTTGCCCCGGCAATATGTGTTCGGTCGTGACCTTGTTCCAGTCGCAATCGAGCTCTTCGGCCACCAGTTGCGCGAGACCGGTCAAGGTGCCCTGCCCCATTTCAGAACGCGCGATACGCACCACCACGGTGTCGTTCGGCTTGATCGCCACCCAGACGTTGATTTCGGTGGCCGGAAGATTCTCGCCGCCACCGGTAGTGGCGCAGCCTGTCAGGCTGAATCCCAGCGCCAGACCGCCGCCGGTTGCCGCAGTCTTGACGATGAAGTCGCGGCGCGCGGGATTATCCACGGTATCAACCACGTGGATTTCCGTGTTCAATTCATTGCTTATTGTCATGTTTGCTCTCCGCTCTCTCAGACCACGGTATATTCTTTGGACATCAATTCGGCTGCGGCGGTACTGTTGCCCGCCGCCGTGTGTATCGCCGCGCGCACGCGCTGATAGGTGCCGCAGCGGCAGATGTTGGTCATCGCGATATCGATATCGGCATTGGTCGGGCGCGGGTTCTTCGCCAGCAACGCCGCCGCCGTCATGATCTGCCCTGATTGGCAATAGCCGCATTGCGGCACATCGTGCTGCAACCACGCTTTTTGCACCGGGTGCGAGCTGTTCGACGATAAGCCTTCGATGGTGGTGATGCGGTCGCTCTCTTTCACCGCCGACAGCGGCATCACGCAGGAGCGCACCACTTCGCCGTTGATATGCACCGAGCACGAACCGCACTGCGCCACGCCGCAGCCGAATTTGGTGCCGGTCAGTCCCACCTGTTCGCGTATCACCCACAGCAGCGGCGTATCGGCCTCTGCCTGCACATCATGTGTCTTGCCGTTGATATTGAGTTTTGCCATGATTTTCCTCCTGCGGTTAACGTCATTAAAAAGGGTTTTGATCGCCGGGTAGCATAGCGCATCCCGCGACCGGCTGCTGGTGCAGAATTTACGCCGCGTCCTTGCGATTGAGCAATTCCACGCTCACGCCATCCGGCGCATTGATAAACGCCAGTTGGGTGGTCGGGTTAAAATCAGTCGGCTCGACACTGAACTGCACGCCCTTGACCTTAAGGCCCGCGCAAAATGCGGTGAAATCGCCTTTAACGCGCACACCGAAATGATCGACGCCCCACTCCAGGCCGGGCTTGTTGGCGGTGGATTCACCGGGGCGTTCGCCGCGCACAATCAGCATCGCGCCGCCACCGATCTGCACATACACCTGCGGCGCGCCTTTGACGGCGCCAGTGCGCACGATCTCGGCGCCAAGTGCGTCCACATACCAGTTGGCAGTGGCTTGCGGGTCTTTGCTGATTAAATGCACGTGGTCGAAGGTGATGTTGGGATTGGGCATGGCGAATTCCTTGTTGAAGCCTTGTGAGTTGCTGAGTCAATGCGTGGACGTAACATGCGGATGTACGCGACAGGAAATTGTAGCCGCACTGGCGCGACTATGCTGCACTGCTGTTGATAAATTTATAACTATTTGTTTTTAAACAAAATTTTATTTGTATCGGGATCACACTTTCGGCGATCCGCCTCGCCCGAAAAATGCCGCTATCCGATTGCGGCAACGCCGTGCCCTGTGCTACGTTTGCGGCTCCCATCCTGCAGCACAATTCACCATACGGAACACGAGGTTTTACCATGAATCATCCCGCAGACGCTGCCGCACCGCAGGCCCAATCGCTGGCCCTCCCGCTCTCACGCATTACCGTCCTCGATCTGACGCTGGCGCGTG
>JAYVQD010000228.1:0-7674 GCA_043777275.1 Nitrosomonadales bacterium | reverse complement strand
AATGCTGTTCACTGAAGCCCTTTGCCCGTTCGCCCTGAGCCTGTCGAAGGGCATTTGTGGTTCGACAAGCTCACCACGAACGGCTAAGTGAACAGCATTGGGTCAGGTGTTGAGCGTGAGCGGCGGATTGACGATGCAGGACTAAAGTCAAAAACGTTTTAACCACAGATGAACACAGATGAACACAGATAAAACCCAAAGCGGTTATCTGTGTTTATCTGTGGTTAAGTATTTGTTTTTATTAAATAATTTAAGTGACGACAACATGACCAAAGCCGCCGATTTCAAGCCGCAACATTTCAAATGGGAAGTGCAGGGCAAAGTCGCCACCATTATCCTGAACCGCCCCGAGCGCAAAAATCCGCTGACGTTTGAATCGTACGCCGAGTTGCGAGACACCTTTCGCGCGCTGAACACCGTTGACGACGTGAAGACCGTGGTGGTCACCGGCGCGGGCGGCAATTTCTGTTCCGGCGGCGATGTGCATGAAATCATTGGCCCGCTCACCCAAATGAAAATGCCCGGGCTGCTCGAATTCACGCGCATGACCGGCGACATGGTGAAAGCCATGCGCGCGTGTCCGCAGCCGATTGTGTCCGCCATCGACGGCATTTGCGCCGGCGCGGGTGCGATGATCGCCTGCGGTTCCGACATGCGTTACGGCACCGCGCGCAGCAAAGTCGCGTTCCTGTTCGTGCGCGTGGGGCTCGCGGGCGCGGACATGGGCGCGTGCTCGCTGTTGCCGCGCATCATCGGGCAGGGCCGCGCGTCAGAGTTGCTTTATACCGGACGCTCGATGGGGGGCGAGGAAGCCGAGCGTTTTGGTTTTTACAACGCCATCCACGAGCCGGAAAAAGTACTGGCTGCCGCGCAGGAGATGGCGCACGCATTGGCCGATGGGCCGACGTTTGCCCACGGCATGACCAAAAAGCTGTTGCATCAAGAGTGGAACATGGGCCTCGACGAAGCCATCGAAGCCGAAGCCCAAGCGCAGGCCATCTGCATGCAGACGCAGGATTTCCATCGCGCGTATCACGCGTTTGCCAACAAGCAGCAGCCGGTGTTTGAGGGAGATTAAATTTTGGTAGGGCGGGAGCCATCCCGCCCTTTGCGATTGCCACTGGCGGCGGAAGGCGCTGCGCCCTTCGACAGGCTCAGGACAGGCTTCTCCCGCCCGAAATCATTATTTCTGCTGCTCCAAACTGCGTATCAGCTTGCCCCACCGTGCCATGTCGTCGCGGATGACGTCGCTGAATTCACGCGGCGTGTTGGCGATGATGCTGATGCCCAGATCCTGCACGTGCTTGCGGATGTCCGGCGCAGCGATGGCGGCTACCATATTGGTGTGAAGTTTGCCGATGATGGTTTGCGGTGTGCCGGCCAGCGCTGCGGGTTGCTGATGGCGATGGCGCGTAAGCGGCCGCTTTGCAGATACGCGAGCGTGGTGGACACCGCGCCGAACATGAGTTAAACGTGCCCGCCGATCAAATCGATCACTGCCGGCCCGCTGCCCTTGTACGGCACATGGGTGAGCCTCATGCCGGTGATGGATTTCAATAATTCCATCGCCAGATAGGGGGACGTGCCCGCGCTGCTGGAGGCAAACGCCAATTCATTCGGGCGCGCTCTGGCCAGCGCGGTGAGTTCCTTCAGGCTCTTGATCGGCAGCGTGGGGTGCAGCAACAGCAGATTCGGGTTGCTGCCCACCAGCGTTACCGTGGCGAAATCCTTTACGGGGTCATAGGCGAGTTTGCGTTGAAACGGTGTGATGGTATGCGCGTTGGAAACCATCACCAGCGTGTAGCCATCGGCGGGCGACTTGGCGACGATCTCGGTGGCGATGGAGCCGTCCGCGCCGGGACGATTTTCCACCACCAGCGATTGCGGCCAGGTGTCGGCCAGCTTGCGGCTTAACACGCGCGCCAGTGTGTCGGTGCCGCCGCCGGTGGCGAAACCCACGACAAGACGCACGGATTTGGCTGGATACGATTGTGCGTGCGCGTAGACCGGACTCACCAGCAAGGCCGAAAGCGCAATCGCGACATGAAAAAATTTCATAATAAAAACAAATACTTATGTATATCCAGCCAAAACTCACGGTTTGCGCCGCGCATGAAACGCATTCAGCCGCGCATTGAATTCCGGCGTATCGAACACCACTGCCATGTGCGACGAAATCATATCCAGATGCGCGGCCAGCGTGCCGGTCAGTCCGTGATACACCGCGCGTTTCATCAGCGTGACGGCTTGCGGCGGTTGCGCCGCGATCTGGCGCGCGAGTTTTAACGCTTCGTTGCGAACCTCGGGGTCCGCAACCACCTGATTGACCATGCCGATGCGTTCCGCTTCAGCGGCATCCACCACGCGCCCGGTCCACAGCAATTCCAGCGCGCGCGATACCCCAATCACGCGCGGTAAAAACCATGTGCCGCCGTCACCCGAGAGCACGCCCATGTTGATATAGCTCTCCGCGAACGTGGAGGATGCGCCACAAAGGCGGATGTCACACATCAGCGCCATGTCCAGCCCCGCGCCGCGCGCCGTGCCGTTGATGGCGGCGATGATCGGCACGTCGAGGTGCTCCATCGCCAGCGGAATTTTCTGGATGCTTCGCCACAGATATTCTTTGCGCTCGACGTTGGAGGCGCTTTGCATTTCCGTCATTTCGTCGGCGTCTCCACCGGCGCAGAACGCGCGTCCGGCGCCGGTGAGTACCACGGCGCGCACGTTTCGATCATCGGCGATCTGTTCCAATGCCTCGCGCCACTCGCCGATCATCTGGCGGTTGAAGGCGTTCAGGCGGTCGGGCCGGTTTAACTCGAGCACTGCCACGCCGTCGTCGGCGACTTCCAGGTTGATGCATTCAAAAGCCATGGCGATTCCTCAGGGGTTTATTGCTTCGGCGGCGGTGGACTCGCGTGCAAGCCGCGCACGTAAATCGGCTTTGCGTATTTTGCCATTCGCGGTGCGCGGCAACTCACGCACGATCTCCAGCCGCTCCGGCCAGTACACCTTGGCCACCCCGCGCCCGGATAAAAACGCCTGCATGTCATGCATATTCAGCAATTGTCCCTCACGGCAAATCACAAACGCACAGGCGCGTTCACCCAGCCGCGGATCAGGCATGGCGACGATGGCGGCATCGCGCACCCGCGCATCTTCGTAGAGCATGTCTTCCACATACTTCACCGGAATGTTTTCGCCGCCGCGAATAATAATGTCCTTCAAGCGCCCGGTGATGCGCACGTATCCCTCAGCATCCAGCGTGGCGAGATCGCCGGTGTCGAACCACTCGTCGTCGAAATTTTCACGCGTTAACGCTTCCTGCTTGACGTAGCCGACGAACAGGAACGGCCCGCGACACTGCAAACGGCCTTCCGTGGCGGGCGCCAGCAACTGCATTCGATCGTCGACCACGCGCACGTCCATGCCCGGCTGTGCGCGCCCATCGGTGTTAAGTATTTTTTCATCCGGGTCGCCGATGCGCGTTAGCGTCACCACGGCGTTTTCGGTTTGCCCCCAACCGCAATGGATAGCCACCTGCGGCAGCTTCTCGCGCGCTTCGTGCAGCAGCGCGCGCGGTATCGGCCCGCCGCCGCAACGAAAAATGCGCAACGACGACAAATCGCACTGCGCCAGATTCTTCGCGCGCAGCAGATCGAGCAAAAACGTGGCGCTGCCGCTGGACACCGTGATGCGATATCGTGCGATCCATTCCACCAGTTGTTCCGCGCGCCACACGTCCTGCAGCACCACCCTCGAACCGAGTTGTATGGGCAGGCGCACGCCGTTCAAAAACCCCGTCTGATGCGCAATGGTGGAGGCGATGTGAACCACGTCGTTGCTGGTGAGTTGCAGTGAAGCCGCCAGCGCCAGTTGCGGCGCGACGATGGTGTTGCTGGTGTGCATCACCCCTTTGGGTTCGCCGGTGGCGCCGGAGGTGAAGACGATTTCGGTCACCTCGTTGGCCGCATCGTTCGCGTGCGGGCGCGGCGGCTCTATCGGCGCGTGCGTCGTGGCGATGAAAGTTCCCCAGGCGATTTCGGCTTCCGACGCGGGTTGTCCGACGACCAGCACGTGCCGCAAATCGGGCAACGCACCGCGCACGCGGCCAGCCATCGCGCAGTAATCATGCCCGCGAAATTCATCCGGGATCACCAGCAAACATGCGTCGCATAACCGTAGCATCTGCATCAACTCGCGGTCGCGGCTGCCCGGCGTAATCAGGCTGCTGACGATGCCTATACGTGTCGCGGCCAGATGCAGAATCAAAAATTCCTTCCAGTTCGGCAACTGCAAGGCCATCACGTCGCCCGCGCGCAAGCCCAGTGCCAGCAGGCCGTGCGCGCAGCGCGTTACCTGCTCGGCGAGGTCACGATACGTTATCGAACTGCGGCTATCGATGATCGCCGTTTTGTCTGGTGTGGCGGCCACTGCGCTGTCAAAAAAATCGGTCAACAGCCGGTTCGGCCACGCACCGCTGGCGGTGTAGCGTTGAATGTGTTCGGGCGTGAGGCGAGTGTTGAATCGTGCCATCGAGAGTGACCAAACTGAGTGTGGCACAATTTAACCGGGATTGAACTCAATACGCAAGGCAACACATGACGACTCGAAACGGGGCCGCGACGACATCGCCCCTCCGGCGCGGCTGCTTTACCGGAATACACTGCGCTTCTTCCAGGATCTACAACATCCAATCAATCCGCTGCTTCGATGTCGACACCATCATCCACCTCATAAAGCCCGCTGATTTTCACATCAAAACCGATCTTTTCCCATTCGCGGATTTCTTCGCGCAGCACGGTGTTGGTGAGCGGGTTGCGCAGCACCCAGGCGGGGTCAATCGCGAGACGAAATCTATTTTCGCCGGCTTTGGCCGACTCGATGCGCGGATTGTTTGAGGTGCGCCGCTGGCAGAACAGCGCGGCGAGGCGCAGGGCGAACACCATGCGCCAGTCGATCGATTCATCCAGTTCGGGCAACAGCTTTTTCAGTGAGCGGCGGTGGGCGAGCAGCAGTTGCGCGAGGCGGTGTTGTTCTTCGCGGGTGAAGCCGGGCATGTCGGCGTTGGCGGCGATGTAAGCCGAGTGCCGATGGTAGCCGCTGTAGGCGACGGAGATGCCGATTTCGTGCAACTGGGCGGCCCAGGTGAGATAGATCGCGCCGGGCGCATTTTCGCCGGCGATTTGCTGATACAAATTCATCGCGAGCTGGCCTACGCGCCGCGCCTGCGGTGCATCCACATGATAACGCTGCATGAACAGGGTAACGGTGGCATCGCGCGTGTCGTGGTGGCGCGTGCGGCCGAGCATGTCGATGAGGATGCCTTCGCGCATGGCGCCGTCGGCCACACCCATGTGTTCGATCTCCAGCTCGGAGAGCACGGCGATCATGATGGCGAGGCCGCCGGGCAGCACGGCGGCGCGGTCTTCGCGCAAGCCTTCGATGCCGATGCGGGTTATGTCGCCTGCCTTGATTAACTGTAAGCGCAGTTTTTCCAACCCATCCGGTGTGATGCCGGATGGCGCGTAACCCAGCGCTTGCAGCACCTGCGCCAGTGCGCGCGCGGTGCCGCTGGAGCTGACTGCGTGCTTCCAGTTGCGGCTCGAAAATTCGGCGGCCATGTGCTGCAGCTCGGCACGCGCGGCGAGTTCGGCCTGCTTGAATGCGCCTTTGGTGAGTTTGCCTTCCTTGAAAAACTGGCGGCTGTACGACACGCAGCCCATGTAAAGGCTGTCGAGGCGTTGCGGCTTGTAGCCTTCGCCGATGATGAATTCGGTGGAGCCGCCGCCGATGTCCACCACTAGGCGGCGCTCGCTGGTTACCGGCAGGCTGTGCGCGACACCCACGTAGATAAGCCGCGCTTCTTCGCGTCCGGCGATGACTTCAATCGGGAAGCCGAGCGCGGCCTCCGCTTTTTTCAGGAACGCGGTGGCGTTTTTTGCCACGCGCAGGGTGTTAGTGCCGAGCGCGCGCACGTCGTTGGGTTGAAAGCTGCGCAGGCGTTCACCGAAGCGCTGCAAGGCGGCGATGGCGCGCGCTTGCGACGGCTCGTCGAGCATTTTGTCGTCGTCCAGCCCCGCGCCGAGACGCACCGCTTCGCGCAGGCCATCAAGCGGGTAGGTCTGCTCGCCGTCTACGCGGGCGATCTGGCAGTGAAAGGAATTGGAGCCGAGATCGACGGCGGCGATGGTGGTGTATTCGGCCACTGTAGGGAGGGGGGGTATGTAACTATTTGTTTTTATTGAATATTTTAACGCCATCCGCCGTGCCCAGCAGCAACACGTCAGCCCCCCGCTGCGCGAACAAACCGTTGGTCACTACGCCCACAATTTGATTGAGTGCGGCTTCCAGTTCCATCGGTTGGGTGATGGTGAGGTTATGCACATCCAGAATTAGATTGCCGTTGTCGGTGGTGAAGCCCTGCCGCCACGCCGGCAGCCCGCCGAGCTTGACGATCTCGCGCGCCACGTACGAGCGCGCCATCGGGATGACTTCGACCGGCAGCGGAAACTTGCCCAGCACACCGACGAGTTTGGATTGATCGGCGATGCAAATAAATTTGCGCGCCACGGCGGCGACGATTTTTTCGCGCGTCAGTGCGCCGCCGCCGCCTTTAATCATCGCCAGGTGCTGGGTGATTTCATCGGCGCCATCCACGTATACCGGCAGGTCTTTCACGCTGTTCAGATCGTAAACAGCGACGCCCAGCGCCTTCAATTTTTGCGCCGTGCCCTCCGAGCTGGCCACCGCGCCGTCGATGCGGTGCTTGATCTTGCCGAGTTCATTGATAAAAAAATCCGCCGTCGAGCCGGTGCCCACGCCGACCACGCTGCCGTCTTCGACGTAGCGAATCGCGGCCTGGGCCGTGGCTAGTTTCAGTTCATTCTGGTTCATGGGCGAATGATAATCCTCTCAGTGAAGGCTGTACAGACACAAGGGTGCATTCTGACACTGATTCCTGCTAACCTTAGCGCTCATTCGAGACGCCTTCATGAAAACCCCTGACTACCTCCAGCGCATTCTCGGCGCCCGCGTTTACGACGTGGCGATTGAGACACCGCTGGATTTCGCGCCCATTCTGTCCAAGCGCCTGCACCACCGCGTGCTGATTAAGCGCGAGGACTTGCAACCGGTGTTTTCGTTCAAGCTGCGCGGCGCTTACAACAAAATGGTGCGCTTGCCCAAGGCGGCGCTGGATCGCGGCGTGATCGCAGCTTCCGCCGGCAACCATGCGCAAGGCGTGGCGCTGGCGGCGCAAAAACTGCGCTGCAAGGCCACCATTGTGATGCCGGTGACCACGCCGCAGATCAAGGTGGATGCCGTGCGCGCGCGCGGCGCACGCGTGGTGCTGCATGGCGACTCGTATGATGCGGCTTACGCGCAGGCAAACATTATTTCAAAAAAACAAACTCTGGCGTTCGTTCACCCGTACGACGACCCCGATGTGATTGCCGGGCAAGGCACTATCGGCATGGAGATTTTGCGGCAGCACGGCGAGCGCATTCAGGCGATTTTTGTGCCGGTCGGCGGTGGCGGGTTGATCGCCGGCATTGCCGCTTACGTCAAACGCCTGCGGCCGGAGATCAAGATCATCGGGGTGGAGCCCGTCGACGCGGACGCCATGTACCGCTCGCTCAAGGCGGGCCGCCGCATCACGCTCGATCAGGTTGG
>JAYVQD010000227.1:0-7733 GCA_043777275.1 Nitrosomonadales bacterium | reverse complement strand
TCCGGGGCCTTCGCCCAGGCCTGGCCGGACCGCCCGATCCGGCTGATCGTGCCGTTCGCGGCCGGGAGCTTCCCCGATACCGTCGCCCGGGTGGTCGGCGAAAAGATGGCCGCCAGCCTGAAGCAGCCCGTGGGGATCGACAACCGCGCAGGCGCGGGCGGCAACATCGGCACGGAGATTGGTGCGCGAGCCAACCCGGACGGCTACACACTCACCATCGGCTCCACCAGCACCTACGTCACCAACGTCGTGCTCGACGCAAAATTGCCCTTCGATCCGCGCCGTGATTTCGCGCCCATCTCGTTGATTGTCACCGCGCCGAATGTGATGGTGGTGCATCCTTCCGTGCCTGCGAGCACCGTGCCGGAGTTCATCAAATACGCCAAAGCGAATGCAAAAAAAATCAACTATTCCTCCTTCGGCGACGGCAGTTCCTCGCATCTGATCGGCGAAATGTTCAAAAGCGCGGCGGGCATCGCCATGCAGCACGTGCCCTACAAAGGCGGCGGCCCCGCGCTGGCTGCCGTCATGGGCGGCGAAGTGCAACTTACTTTTTCCAATCTATCGGTGGCGCTGCCACAGGTAAAAGGCGGCAAGGTCAAAGGCGTCGCCGTCACCAGCGCCAAGCGCGCCGCCGCGCTGCCGGAGCTGCCCACCGTGGCAGAATCGGGCCTCGCCGGATTTGAGGCTATCGCCTCGGTCGGCATCCTCGCGCCCGCCGGCACCGCGCGCGCGTTGGTAATGCGCGTCAATCAGGACGTGCATGCGGTCGTCAACGAATCCGCAATGAAAGAGCAACTGACCACGCGCGGACTCGAAATCACGCTGTCCACGCCCGAAGATTTCGCGCGCTACATCCGCACCGAGATTGATCGCTGGGGCAAGGTGGTGCGCGATGCGGGTATTCGTGCGCAGTGACAGTAGGTTGGGCTGAGCCTGCGAAGCCCAACAAAGCGACTTCGCAGCGCACGGCCCTCGCCACCTCGCGATGAGCCTTGTGTTGGGCTTAGCGCAACCTACAACGTCGGCAACAACGCCTCCAACGACGTAATCGTCGCGAACAGCGGCAGAATTTTCTCGATCTCAATGCGATGCAGTTCCGGATCCGGACTGGCGCAGCAATCCTCGATCACTTTCACGTATAACCCCGCGTCATCGGCGTAGCGCGCGGCGCTGTCCACCACCATGTGCGTGTGGCAGCCGGTGAGCGCCACGGTATCCACGCCCTGCCGCAGCAGCCATGACAGCAACTGCGTATTGAAAAACGGATTCACCGCGTGTTTGGTAAAAATAATTTCGCTCGCCAGCGGCTTGATCGCATCGGGAAACTCCGTGCCCCAGGTGCCGTCCACGATGGCGTTCATGTCCATCAGATGCTTTAACCGCGCCGAGCGGCTGATGGCGTCGGCGTAGTCGGCACGATAGGCCACGTTGACGAACGCGACCGGATGCCCCTTGGCGCGAAACGCGGCTTGTGCTTTGGCGATGTTGGGAATGATCCGGCGCTGTTCAATAATTTTGGCGAAACCCGTTGCGCCCACCTTGCCCTTGGGATCAACAAATTCGTTTTGCACATCGAGTATCAGCAGCGCGGTTTTCGAGGCTTGGGGCATCACAACTCCCTTCGTTATTCGAGTGCGGGATTGTAGCTGCATCGCGCGCCAAGACGCACCGAGGCGCAGCGGCACGCAAGTCAGCGCAATCCATACAATCAACATAACTATTTGTTTTTATTGATATTTTTATGGCGCGACCTGCGTGTGCCGCGTTGAACTCGTGGTTGCCGTGGCTGTCTTAGATAAGTAGGGCACGATCTTGAAAGTAACCACGAAACGGAGGCGCTTATGCTGATGCGACGCAGGCTTTACTTCATGTTGCCGGATGTCAAAAGTGCGCGCGCTATGCTGGATGAAATGTTGCTCGCGCGCATCCATGTTGAACGTATTCATTTCCTGGCGCGGCGCGGCACGCTGCCGGACGATCTGCCGGAAGCCAATGTGCTGCAAAAAACCGATGTGGTACATGGCGCGCAACTCGGCGTGTTGATCGGTGCGGCGGCGGGCATCATCGGCGGACTGGCGGCGGTGTTTTTTCCACCGGAAGGCATGTCGGTTCAATTAGTCATCGTGCTGATCGGTGGCGTAGCAGGCGCGCTGCTGGGCGCGTGGATGTCGAGCATGGCGGCCAGCGCCGTGCCCAATACCAAGTTGAAGGCGTTTCATCCCGAAATCGAACGCGGACGCGTGCTGATGATGGTGGATGTGCCGATGCAGCGCGCTGCTCAGATTTCGCAACTCGTTGCGAACCGGCATCCCGAAGCGGTATCGGGCGGGTACGAACCCACGATACCGGCGTTTCCGTAACGTGACAATGCCATGAGCAGTCCCACAGCAAACGCAAGGAGGCACTATCGGAGTAGACCCCGCTTGAGATAGCACCCCACGCGCGCAGAGCGCACAAAGTGCCTTAACAACGGCACAGCAGCACCGGAGCGATAGAGCACCATCAGCGCTCCGCCAAAAAAGCCCCGCACGCAGCGGGGCTTTTTCTGGGCGTTGAACCTGCGTGCTACACTGGTTTTCCACTTCAACTACGCGCGGGAAAATCAACCATGCAGGTGTTTTGCCTAACGCTCACCGGCGCCGCAATGGCCGTAGTCACCCTCACCGCCAGCGCCCAGCAGCCCTTCCCCCATCGCGCCATTCGCCTGATTGTGCCCTCGCTGCCCGGCGGAGGCACCGACATCACCGCGCGCCTGATCGCACCGAAGATGAGTGAGGTGCTGGGCCAGCAAGTGGTGGTTGAAAACCGCGCGGGTGCGGCCAGCATGATCGGCAGCGAAGCCGTGGCGCGCGCCACACCCGATGGGCATACACTGCTGATGGGTATCGCCACGCTGACCATCAATCCACATATTCAGCGCAAGATGCCGTTCGATGTGGTGAAAGATTTAACGCCGGTATCGCAGGCCGTGATTTTGCCGAATGTACTGATCACGCACCCGTCGGTACCGGCAAAAACCGTGAAAGAATTGATCGCGTTCGCGCGCGCGCATCCCGATCAATTAAATTATGCCTCGGCCGGTGTGGGCAGTAATATTCATCTGGCCATGGCGTTATTTTTGAACATGGCGAAAATCAAGATAGTACACGTGCCCTACAAAGGTTCAGGCGGCGCGATGGTTGATTTGCTGTCCGGTCAGATTACGACCATGACCACCACCACATTAAGCGCAATGCCGTTTGTGCGCACCGGTCGCCTGCGCGCGCTAGGCGTTACCGCCGCCAAACGCAGTGTGGCGCTGCCGAATGTGCCGACCATTGCCGAAGCCGCGTTGCCGGGCTATGAAGCGGTGCAATGGTATGGCGTGCTCGCACCCGCAGGCACGCCACGTGATGTGGTGGGCAAGCTGCACGCCGCCGCGGTGCGCGCGTTGCAGGAGGCGCCCGTGCGCGAGCGCCTCTTGGTGGATGGCGCGGAACCGGTGGGCAATACACCCGACGAGTTTGCGGCCATCATCCGCAACGACCTTGTAAAATGGGGCAAGGTCATCAAGGATGCCGGCATTACCGCCGAATGAGTGAACGAAAGCAAGTCACATGAAAACAAACCCCGCAAAACCGGCACTGGCGGCATTGCTTGCGGCAAAAAATGCGCACAATAAGAAACATCCGCCTGCGCCCGCATCCAACCCCGCGCTCAACGGTCAGCTCAATGGCCAGAGTCGCCGCGTGCTGGCACAACATTACCGCGCCAAATATGGCGTGAAGTAGTCTTGTCCGCGCGCATTTACACTAAAGACACCAAAGGAATGAGTCCATGAAAGCCCCGCCCTTCGCGTACGCCAGAGCACGCAATCTGCCCGAGGTGTTCGATCTGCTTGAACAGCATGGCGACGCCGCCAAAATTCTCGCCGGCGGTCAAAGCCTGATGCCCACGCTCAACATGCGCTTGTCGTCGCCGGAGTTGTTGATCGATATCAGCCGCCTGCATGAACAGGCCTTCATCCGTGTGCAGGGAGGTCACGTACACATCGGTGCGCTCACTACCCATGCACAAATCGGCGAATCCGCCGATATACGCAAACATTTGCCGCTGCTGGCCGACGCGGTGGAACACATCGCGCATCCGGCGATACGTAACTGTGGCACCTTCGGCGGCAGCCTGGCGATGGCGGATCCGGCGGCGGAATGGCCTGCGTGCTGCGTGGCATTGGATGCACAGATCGTACTCGCCGGCAAAACCGCTACACGCCGCGTTGCCGCGCGCGATTTTTTCGAGGGCCTCTACGCGACGGCAATGAAGCCGAATGAAGTGTTGACCGAAGTGGTGATACCGATTCCCGGCGCGGGTTATCGGCATGCGTTTTTGGAACTCGCGCGACGGCGCGGCGACTACGCGATTGTCGGCGTAGCGGCATTGGCAAAAATAGCGGGCAGTGTAATCAGCGATCTGCGGCTCACCTTTCTCGGCGCCAGTGAGAAACCGCTGTTAGCCGTAAAAACATCGCAAATATTTGTTAATAAAGGTTTTTCAGAAACATCGCTGAAGCAGGCGCAAGACCTGCTCGCAACCGAACTCGATCCTTCTGCCGATCTGTATTCCTCCGTCGCTACCAAACTGCATCTCGCGCGCGTTTTGACTGCGCGCGCCATGAAACAACTTACCGCACAATAGTGACTATGGCCATCATGGACACCACCAATACGATTGTCGAAACCACGCTGACGATCAACGGCGAGTCTGTCACCCGCCGCATACCCGTACGGCAAAATCTGGTGGATTTTCTGCGCGAGGAAATGGGCCTCACCGGCACGCACATCGGCTGCGAACACGGCGTGTGCGGCGCCTGCACCGTGCGCGTGGACGGCAACATCGTGCGCGGCTGTTTGATGCTGGCGGTGCAGGCCGAGGGTCGCAATGTTGAAACCATCGAAGGCTTATCCGACAGCGGCGAAATCGCCGACTTGCAAGATGCGTTCCACAAACGCAACGCGCTGCAATGCGGTTTTTGCACGCCGGGCATGCTGCTCACCGCGCAGGATTTGGCGCTGCACAATCCACAGGCTACACGCGAGCAAATCCGCGAACACATCTCCGGCAATTACTGCCGCTGCACCGGCTATCAGGCAATTGTCGATGCGGTGGAAACCACGCTCGCTGCACGCCGGGGCCAAAAGTGAACGCGCCCGACTCAGTTGCGTACCCCGACAAATACGTCGGGCAAAGCGTCCCGCGCGCCAATGCCAAACGCCTGTTGCAGGGGCGCGGCACGTACACGGACGATCTGCGGTTCCCCAGACTGGCGCATGTGGTTTTTTTTCGCAGCCCGCACGCGCACGCGCGCATCGTCAAACTGGATCTCACTCGCGCGCGCGCGATGCCCGGTGTGATCGCGGTGGTGGATGGCGCAGCGCTCGAAAAATACTGCAAGCCGTGGGTTGCGGTGCTGGGTCACCTGAAAGGCATCAAGTCGCCCACGCAACACGCGATGGCGATTGATCGCGCCTGCTGGCAGGGCGAGGCCGTCGCGGCAATCGTGGCGCAAACACGCGCACAGGCCGAAGACGGGCTCGACGCCATCGACGCCGAATGGCAACCCCTGCCGGCGGTCACCGATATGGCGGCGTCGCTTGCCGGCACACCGATTATTCATCCTGAATTCAGCGACAACATCTGTTTTACCCGCGAATTCGCCACTGACGGTGTCGACGCCGCCTTCGCCAAAGCGGATTTAGTGGTGGAAGAAACGTACGACTTCGGCCGCCATACCGGCGTCACGCTCGAAGGCCGCGCCCTGCTCGCGGACTATAATTCCGCCGAGAACACGCTGACGGTGCATCACTCGACGCAGGCGCCGCACATGATGCAGGATATTTTTTCGCGCCACCTCGATATCCCCGAAGCCAATGTGCGTGTGATCGCCAAGGATGTGGGCGGCTCGTTCGGCATCAAGGTGCATGTCTACGCCGACGAAATGGCCACCGCTGCGCTGGCGGTGATGCTCAAGCGCCCGGTGAAATTCATCGCTGATCGCATGGAATCGTTTCTCACCGACATCCACGCGCGCGAACACAAAATCAAACTGCGGCTCGCCTGCACCAAGGCCGGTGACATTCTCGCGTTTGATCTCGACGATCTCACCGGCATCGGCCCGTACTCGGTGTATCCGCGCACCAGCGGCATCGAAGGCAATCAGGTGGTCAACCTTACCGGCGGGCCGTACAAACATCAGCAATATCGCGCCAAGCTTAACGTCGTGTTCACCAACAAAAATGTTACGTGTCAGTACCGCGCGGTGGGGCATCCGATTGCAGTCGCCATCACCGAAGGCATTGTTGATTTAGCCGCGAACAAACTCGGCATGGATCCGGCGGAATTTCGCCGCCGCAATCTGGTGCCTGACGATGCGTATCCACATACCTCGGCGTCGGGCATGAAGATGGAAAAACTGTCGCATCAACAGTGTTTGGATAAGTGTTTGTTTTTAATGGATTATTCAAAACTGCGCACCGAACAAATTGAACTGCGAAAACGCGGCGTGTATCGCGGCATTGGCCTCGCTGCCATGATCGAAGTCACCAACCCGTCGCCCGCGTTTTACGGCGTCGGCGGCGCACGCATTTCATCGCAGGACGGCGCAACGCTGCGGCTCGAACCCACCGGCATGGTCACGTGTCTGGTCAGCGTCACCGAACAAGGTCAGGGCACCGAGGCCGTGTTTGCACAAATCGCAGCAGATGCGGTGGGGGTGAGCGTGGAGCGCGTGCGCGTCATCACCGGCGACACCGCCATCACACCCTACGGCGGCGGCACCTGGGCTTCGCGCGGCGCAGGCATCGGTGGTGAGGCCGTGCTGCAATCGGGCAAGGTGCTGCGCGCGAACATCCTCGACGTTGCGGGGGCCATACTCCAATCCAGCCGCGAAATGCTGGATCTCAAAGACAACAACGTGATCGACGTGCGTACCGGCGAAGTGAAAATGAGCCTGACCGAACTGGGCCGCGTCGCGTACTTTCGCCCCGACACGCTGCCGATGGATTTTCAAAGTGAGTTGATGGTCACGCGCCACTACACCCCGCGCGGTTACGGCTTTGCGTTCACCAATGGCATCCAGGCGTCGCTGGTCGAAGTGGATATCGACACCGGCTTCGTCAAACTGCTCAAGCACTGGTGCGTCGAAGACTGCGGCACCATCATCAACCCGCAACTGGTCGATGAACAAATTCTCGGCGGCATCGTGCAGGGCATCGGCGGCGCCATGACCGAGCATTGCCTCTACAGCGACGACGGTCAGTTGCTCAACGGCACCATGGCGGATTACCTGGTGCCGATGGCGGGCGAAATGCCGGATATGATTGTCGGCCATGTCGTCACGCCCACCAAAACGTCAGAGTTGGGCGCAAAGGGCGCGGGTGAAGCAGGCACGGCGGGCGCGCCGGGCGCGATCATGAACGCCATCAACGATGCGCTGCTGCCGTTCAATGCGCGCGTAACCGCGCAGCCGTTTACGCCGGAGCGGGTGTTGCGGGCGCTGGGGAAGGTTTGAACGGCATTGCACTTGCGTGCCTGCCATTCAATTGATATCATTGATATCACACTTTTTATAAGCACTTGAAAAAATGGCAAATTTATTAGTCAGAGGCATTGACGATACCTTAGTCCAGGCTCTGCGCGAGCGCGCAGCACTCCATGGCCGCAGCGCCGAGGCGGAGCATCGAGAGATTCTGGCC
>JAYVQD010000226.1:0-2018 GCA_043777275.1 Nitrosomonadales bacterium | reverse complement strand
ATATGCCCCTGTTCGAACAGCTCGGCGTGGCCGAGGAAATCAAACAGATCGGCATGCCCAAATACGGCGCCGAGTTCGTCTCACCCTGGCACGATCAGCCGGTTACTTTTGATTTTGCCAACGCCGTGGACAAGGCGTTCCCCTACGCCTATCAGGTACGGCGCTCGGAGTTTGACCAGATTCTTTTTCGCAACGCCGTACGCAAAGGCGCCAAAGCGTTCGAAGCCTGTCGCGCCACGACGGTTGAGTTCCATAGCGCCGGCGCGACCGTCACGGTGCGGCAGGAAAATGGTGAGGCGCAGCAGTGGCAAACCCAATTTGTGGTCGATGCCTCCGGTCGCGACACCGTGATTGCCAACCAGCTTGGCACCAAGCAACGCAGCAAAAAAAATAACAGTGCCGCGATTTTCGGACATTTTTCCGGCGCGACACGGCTCACCGGAAAAGCCGAAGGCAATATCAGCCTGTTCTGGTTCGATCACGGCTGGTTCTGGTTTATACCACTGCATGATGGCGTCACCAGCGTCGGCGCGGTGTGCTGGCCTTACTACATGAAGTCGCGCAAGGTCGACCCGGACACATTTTTCTTCGACACCGTCGCGCTGTGCCCTGCATTGGCAGCGCGGCTGTGCAATGCCACCTTGAATGCTCCCGTCACGGCGACGGGAAATTACTCTTACGAGGTCAAGCGCGCGACGGGCCGCAATTACCTGCTGCTGGGCGACGCGTTTACGTTTGTCGACCCGGTGTTTTCCACAGGTGTGCTGTTCGCCATGCAAAGCGCGTTCGCCGGGGCCGATACGGTCGAAACCTGCCTGGACCATGCACAACGCGCACCCGCCGCATTAAAAAAATTCGACCGCGCCATGCGCCATGGCCCGAAAATATTTTCCTGGTTCATCTATCGAGTCACCACACCGACCTTGCGCGATCTGTTCATGGGTCCGGGGGACAAGCGTTTGCAGGAAGCCGTGCTATCGGTGCTGGCCGGCGATATCTTTCGTAGCACGCCATTGGGGATCAAATTGTTTGCATTCAAGACGATTTACTACCTGAGAAACCTTTTCAACCCACGCAGAACCCTGAGCGCATGGAAAAAACGCAAACAGATCCTTGGCGAACCCAGCGCCAACACCAACGCGATTTAGCCGGGCATACCGCGGCTGCCGCGCCGCTGGCACTCCGCTATCTGACGCCCGCAGCATTCGAGACGCATCAGATCGCCTGCAAAGGCCGCATGATGGGGGCCGTGGCCTTTGGCGCCCAACGCCCTCACATTTCCGCGCCGGACTGCCCTTATGCGTGGGTGGAGATGCCCGTGCTGAACGGCGAGTCCATGATCGAAGTCTGGACCTGCGCGCAACCCGTGGTGCGGGAAGAGGCCCATGAACTCTCCAGTGCGCGCAATGAAGATACGCTTTTCGGCTGCCTGCAAATTGAACTGGACTGCGCGCTGGATACCGCAAGCTATCGGGCCTACAACCGGATTTTTGATTTTATCGATCGCCTGGGCTACCGCCACCTGCTGCGGGTGTGGAATTATTTTCCGCAGATCAATGCCGACGCGGATGGCCTCGAACGCTATATCAGGTTCAATGTAGGCCGCCATGAGGCTTTTGCCGCCAAAGGACGCGTGATCGGAACGGATACGCCAGCGGCGTGCGCACTGGGCAGCCGCGGCAACCATCTCGTCATTTATTTTTTGGCCGCGAAACAGGCCGGGCAACGGGTAGAGAATCCTCGCCAAACCAGCGCGTTTCACTATCCGGCGCAGTATGGGCCGCGCAGCCCCACCTTTGCGCGCGCGATGCTGATGCAAACTAGCGGCGAGCCGCACCTGTTCGTCTCCGGCACCGCCAGCATTGTTGGGCATGAAACGCTGCATATCGGTAATGCCTCGGCACAGATCCAGGAAACGATTGCGAATATTCGTGCCGTGATGGCGCAGGCGCAACGTGCCGGGTTGGACTGCTCAAGCGCCAATGCCCGTCTGTTGCTGAAAACCTATCTGCGGCGCC
>JAYVQD010000225.1:0-7744 GCA_043777275.1 Nitrosomonadales bacterium | reverse complement strand
GCAGTTTCGTCCGGCTCATCTCGTACCCCCTTCGGGGCACTATGACAACCGGACAGGTGTCGTGCTACAGAACCGGACAGATCACGAACTCGCAACATCTGACGCCTTGGTAAACGCAAAATCCACCTCCGGCGCCAGCCCGCTGACGATACGCGCAATCGATTTGCCGGAACCGCAGGCGTGCGTCCAACCCAAGGTGCCATGGCCGGTGTTGAGATAAAAATTCGGCACCCGCGTCCTGCCGATCAATGGTACATTGCTCGGCGTGGCCGGGCGCAAGCCGGTCCAGAACTGCGCTTGTGTGCTGTCACCCGCGCCCGGAAAAATATCTTCAACGCGCCGCACGATGGCATCGCAGCGTACGCGATTCAGATCACGATCGTAGCCATTGAGCTCGGCCGTCCCCGCGACACGCAAACGGTTGCCGAGGCGCGAGTACACCAGTTTGAATTCGTCATCGGTGAGCGACACCTGGTTGGCTTTGGATTCATCCTTGACCGGCAGCGTGACCGAATAACCCTTTGCAGGATAGATCGGCAAACGTATGCCCAACGGTGCCGCGAACAGCGGACTCACCGAACCCAACGCCAGCACGTAAGCGTCACCGCGTATGCGCTGGAAGCGGCCTTCGGCGTCGGTCGCTTCCACGTGTTCGATCGATGCACCCTTCACATTGCCGGCGGCACGCAATGCCGTCACCGTGTGGCTCATCAGAAACGTCACGCCACGGTCGTGACACAGCTGCACGACCTCTCGCGCAAACAGATTGGCGTCGCCGGATTCATCCTCGGCGGTATAAGTGGCGCCGGCAAGCCGCGCACGGATATGCTCCAACGCGGGTTCGATGCGCACCGCTTCGTCGGCGGAAATCACTCGCCGTTCGCAACCCAGTTCGCGCATCAACTCCGCCGGTTTGAGTGCCGCATCAAATTCTTTTTGCGTCGTATAAAAATGCAAAATGCCTTGCGTGCGATGGTCGTAAGCAATGTTCGTGTCTCGCCGCAACGCCTGCAACATCTCACGGCTATACAGGCCCAGCCGGACTATCTGTTCGATGTTGCGCCGCGTGCGCGCAGGGGTGCATTCGCGCAGGAACTGGAATCCCCACAACCACTGGCGCAGATCGGCACGCACGCGAAACAGCAGCGGCGCGTCTTCCTGCGACAACCATTGCAGCACCTTGAGGGGCGCGCTCGGATTGGCCCAGGGTTCGGCGTGACTCACCGAAATCTGCCCGCCATTGGCGAAGCTGGTTTCAGCGGCAGGCGTTGCCTGCCGGTCGAGGACGGTTACTTCATGGCCGAGTTGCTGAAGGTAGTAGGCGGAGGTCACACCCAACAGACCGGCGCCGAGGACGACGACTTTCATCGCCGTAGCGCTTGCAACAGGGCGCGGCTTGTCTCATCACCGCGCTGTTCCAACCCCGCGATCACCCCATCGCGATCCTGCGGCAAACGGTTCTGACTCATCTTCCATTTGCCTTGCAGGCGACGCACCGGAATCTCGATGCCGACAATGGCTTTCAACATGGTGTTGATGTAATCCGGTGGCGCATCCGTCACCTGCCACGGTTTCGCACGCGACGATTCCTGGCTCCGGGTTAATCTCGTCACCAGCGTGCGCAACCACTCCGCGTCATCAACAATTTTGAGCGGGCCGTGCGCGTGCACCACAGCGTAATTCCACGTCGGCACCACCTTGCCGTGCTGCGCTTTGCTCGGATACCACGACGGTGTGATGTAGCCCTGCGGCCCCTGAAACACCGCCAGCACATCCACATCGGCGTTGAAGCTGCGCCATACCGGATTGGCGCGCGCTACATGCCCGCGCAGTGTTCCGAATGCACCATCGGACGCAGACGCTGAATCGATCAAAAAAGGGATGTGGTTGGCCTCAAGACCCTGCGCGCTCATGATCACCAGTGTCGCCAGCGGATGCGCCTGGATCAGCGCATGCATCACCTCAACGCGGTCTTCGCGGAAGGCTGCGACGTCGTACATTTAGCGGGGGCGGAACACGAAAAACGCCAGTTTAATCAACCGCTTCCAGCTCAAGCGCCAACTGCTGCGCGGCGGATTCCCTGGCACGCTTGCTGCTGTCGCGGCGCTCCTGCTCCACGCCGTCGAGATACGCCTGGGTAATGTCACCGGTGACGTAAACGCCGTCAAAACACGACGCCTCGAAATTTTTCACCAGCGGATTAACGCTGCGCACATCTTCGATCAACGCGTCGATATCCTGATAGATCAGTTCGTCGCAGCCGATCTCGCGCGCAATTTCTTCGTCGCTGCGGTTACTGGCAATCAACTCTTCGCGCGTCGGCATATCGATACCGTAGACGTTGGGAAAACGCACCGGCGGCGCGGCCGAAGCAAAGTAAACCCTGCGCGCCCCCGAATCGCGCGCCATCTGCACGATTTCGCTGCTGGTGGTGCCGCGCACGATGGAGTCGTCCACGATCAGCACGTTCTTGCCGCGAAACTCCATGTCAATCGCGTTCAGTTTCTGACGCACGGATTTGCGGCGCACCGCTTGCCCCGGCATGATGAAGGTGCGTCCGATATAGCGATTTTTGATGAAGCCTTCGCGATACGGCAGATTCAAATGTTTGGAGAGTTCCATCGCCGCCGGACGGCTGGAATCCGGTATTGGAATCACCACATCGATATCGAGATGACGATACTCGCGTTTGATTTTTTCGGCCAGGCTGTCGCCCATGCGCAGTCGCGCTTCATACACCGAAATACCGTCGAGCACGGAATCGGGCCGCGCCAGATAAACAAACTCGAAAATGCACGGGTTGAGCGAAGCGACTGCTGCGCATTGCTGACTGTAAAAATTACCATCCATGTCGATAAAGATGGCCTCGCCGGGCGCCACATCGCGCACCACTTCGTAACCCATCGCATCCAGCGCCACACTTTCGGACGAGGCCATGTACTCATAGCCCGCCTCGGTTTCGATACGGCCAAATATCAGCGGCCGGATACCGAAGGGATCACGAAACGCCAGCATGCCGTAGCCCGCGATCATCGCCACCACCGAGTACGCGCCTTTGCAGCGTTGATGCACGCCAGACACCGCGGCAAAAATCGTCGCGGGATCGAGCTTGTATTTGGTGGCGTTGTTTTGCAGCTCATGCGCCAGCACATTGAGCAGCACTTCCGAATCCGAGCCGGTATTGACGTGGCGTAAATCGGAACGGAACAAATCGATTTTCAGTTGCTCGGTATTGGTGAGATTGCCGTTGTGGGCGAGCACAATGCCGAACGGAGAATTCACGTAAAACGGCTGCGATTCGGCGACCGACGATGCGGAACCTGCCGTGGGATAACGCGTGTGCGCGATGCCTGCCGAGCCGGAGAGCGCACGCATATTGCGCGTGCGGAACACGTCGCGCACCATACCCATGCCGCGATGCGAATGAAAGTTGGCGCCGTCGGCGGTGACTATGCCTGCCGCGTCCTGCCCGCGGTGCTGCAGCACCAGCAGCCCGTCATAGAGCAGTTGATTAACCGGCGTTCTGGCTACTACACCGAGAATTCCACACATCGCCCGGCCCTTGTCACAGTTGCGTCAGTTGTTAAGTGAGTTGTTAAGTGAGTTGTTAATTAACTATACGAGATATTTTTTGCCCAGCCCTGCGGCAGCCACTGCTTCACCAGCTCTGCAAGCTTCTCCAGCGGCGCGGCGAGCATAGCATCTTTCCACACGGGCTGACGCGGCAATACAGTTAAACCGGCGCCGAGCACGAGCACCAGCACGATCAACACCCCGCGCACCAGTCCGAACACACTGCCCAGCACACGATCCTCGACACCCAGACCCGCGCTTTTAATCAGCTTCGAGGCCAGCAGCGCAACAACGTTGACCGCCACCAGCACCCCCACAAACACCGCCACTACTGCCGCCAGCACGCGCCATTTTTCATCGGGAATTTGCTGCGCCAGCAGCGGCGCCAGCGTGCCGCCGTAAGCACTGGCGCCCACAAAAGCGGCAACCCAACTGGCGAGAGCTATGACTTCGCGCACAAAACCGCGTATCACGCCAAGCAACACCGAGACGCCGGCGATGGCGAGCACCGCATAATCGAGCAACGTCATTTATTTTCGGCCACTTTGCCTTCGAGGCCGATACCTTTTAACTTCAACTGCGCCTTCTCGGCTTCGTCACGCGTAGCGAACGGTCCGGCGCGGACGCGCGTCACATCGCCTTTACCCGCGGCCACGACCTGCGTGTACGAAGGCAACCCGGCATCGACGATCTGCCGCTGCACCTGCTTCGCCTTGTCGACATCCGCCAGCGCGGTGACCTGAATGAAAAAAGTGCCCGGCTTGGGCGCAGCCGCTTTTTCAGCCGTTTTTGCCGGTACCTTCTCTGGCGCTTTCTCCGGTGCCTTCTCTGGCGCTTTGGCAGCGGGCTTCGGCGCGGGTTTCTCGGTAATCGCGGCTTCTTTTACAGGGTCCGGTGCTTTTGCAACCGGCGTATCGGCAGCTTTCGCCACCGGCTTTTCAGCGGCCTTGGACGGCGGCGCAAGCGGCACCACTTTCGAAGTGAACCCTTTCGCGTCCTGCGACGGAATCTGGATATTGATTTCCTGCGACGTCGGCTTCGGTTCCGAATCAAGAACCATCGGCAGCACAACCGCGACCGCCGCAACCAGCACCACCGCGCCTACCAAACGGCGTCGCGCACGCTTCTTCAGTTGCAGTTCCTCGTCGCTCACGGGTTTTGCCATGCTGCTCCTGTCTCTGGTCAACTGCTGCGTACTCTGTTTGTGCCGATCACGTGCATCGCTTCGGATACCGTATGAAACGATCCAAAGATGAGAATTTTATCATTATCCCCGGCCTGCTCACGAGCGTTTGCATACGCATCCGCGACACTGGTGCAACACACGATGCCGGACACACCGGCCGCCATCAGGTGTTGCGCCAGTTGTTGCGCCGTCGTGTTGCGCGGCCCGGCGCTGGTGATCCCAGCCATAAACCATTGATCGATGTGCGGCTTCAGGATGCTAGCCACACCGGCTATGTCTTTGTCAGCCAGCATCGCAAACACCGCGAATGTCCGGCCACCGCGCGGCATGCCTTTGAGACTGGCGGCCAACGCCTGCGCGGCGTGCGGATTGTGCGCAACATCGAGGATGACCATCGGTTGCCCCGGCAGCACCTGAAAACGGCCGGGGTTTTCCGCCGTCAGCAGCCCGGCACGTATGTCGTTCATGGTTACCGGGCAACGATCGCGCAAGGTATCCAGCGCCGCGATGCAGGCTGCGGCATTTTGCAACTGATAAGCGCCGCGTAACGCCGGCCACGGCATGCCATGGCGCGCGCCGCCGGGGCCTTTATAGCCCCATTGTGTGGCCGCCGGCGCCGCATCGAAATCACGGCCACGAATCAACAATTCGGCGCAGATCGCCTCGGCGTGATCCACTAACGATCGCGGCGGATCGGCATCGGCGCAGATCGCGGGTATGCCAGCGCGAAAGATACCCGCTTTCTCGAAGCCGATTTTTTCGCGCGTGTCCCCCAGATAATCCATGTGATCCAGCGCCACGCTCATCACCATCGCGCAATCCGGCTCAAACACGTTGACCGCATCGAGCCGCCCGCCGAGGCCGACTTCGAGTATCGCGATTTCGACGCGCGCCTCGATAAATAAGCGCATCGCCGCCAGGGTGCCGAATTCAAAGTAGGTGAGCGGCACGTGCGCGGAGGCACGCACGCGTTCGACGACCTCGAACGCCTGCACGAGTTGCGTATCGCTAACTTGCTCGCGCGCGATACGCACGCGCTCGTTGTAACGCAGCAAGTGGGGCGAGGTGTAACAGCCGACTTTGTAACCGGCGTGATGCAAAATCGCTTCCAGCATCATGCACGCCGAACCTTTGCCGTTGGTGCCGCCCACGGTAATCAGCGGAAAGGCAGGAACCAGCGCGAGCGCCTCTTTGATCGTGCGCGTGCGCTCGAGACCCATGGCAATGGACTGCGGATGCACCTGCTCGATATAGATGAGCCAGTCATCGAGCGTCAGCGGGAGCGTGGGCGGCGGCGTCATGGAGTCGAACCGGCTATCGCGAGGCACGACAATCGTAAGTATTTGTTTTCATTGAATTATTTAAACTGGTGCCGGCAACTTCAGCAACAGTGCGATCAGGTTCGCGAGCTTATCGCGCATCTCGCGGCGGTCGACAATCATGTCGATAGCGCCATGCGCGAGCAGAAATTCGGCGCGCTGAAATCCTTCCGGCAATTTTTCGCGCACCGTCTGCTCAATGACGCGCGGCCCGGCAAAGCCAATCAGCGCGCCGGGTTCGGCGATCACCACGTCGCCGATCATGGCAAAACTCGCGGACACGCCGCCCATGGTCGGATCGGTAAGCACGGAAATAAACGGCAACTTTTCCTGCGCCAGTTGCGTCAGCGCACCGCAGGTTTTCGCCATTTGCATCAGCGACAGCACGCCTTCCTGCATGCGCGCGCCGCCGGTGGCGGAAAAACACACGAAAGGCAAGCGTTGATCCAGACACACCTGCACGCCGCGCACAAAACGCTCGCCCACCACCGACCCCATCGAGCCGCCCAGAAATTTGAATTCAAACGCCGCCGCAACGATAGGCAGCGTTCGCACGCTGCCCTGCATCACCACCAGCGCGTCTTCCTCGGATGTCGCCTCGCGCGCGTCGCTGATGCGGTCGATGTAACGCTTGGTGTCCTTGAATTTGAGGGTGTCCACTGGCAGCACTTCAGCGCCGATTTCATAGCGCCCTTCAAGATCAAGCAGCCAATCGAGCCGCTCGCGCGCAGAGATGCGATTGTGATGACTGCATTTCGGGCACACAAAGAGATTTTTTTCGAGATCCGTGCGGTACAGCACCGTCTCGCAGGCGTCGCATTTACTCCACAACCCTTCCGGCACCGCCTTTTTGGGGCTGCCGGTGTCACGCTTTATTTTTGGCGGCAGCAGCTTTTGCAGCCAGCTCATGCGACGGTCTTCTGTGTCAGCGTGTCCATTGCGGCGCGAATACCGCTTAACAGCGCCTGCAATCTCGCCGGCGCATCGTCGCCGGCGTCCATGATTTCCTGCACCAGACGGCTGCCGATAACGACTGCATCGGCAACCGCCGCCACGCGTTTTGCCGAATCGGCATCGCGTATGCCAAAACCCACGCCGACCGGCAGATCAGTGAATTTTTTGATGTGATTGACGCGCCGCGCGACTTCAACGGTATCGATATGGCCGGCGCCGGTAACGCCTTTGAGCGAGACGTAATAGAGATAGCCGCGCCCGAGTTTGCCCACCTGCTCCAGCCGCGCATCGCGCGTGGTCGGCGACAACAAAAAGATGGTATCAAGCGCGCGCGCATCCAGCAGCTTCACCAGCGACTGCGCTTCTTCAGGCGGGTAATCCACCACCAGCACACCATCCACGCCGGCGGCTTTGGCCACATCCGCAAAGCGTTCCGCGCCGATCGCCTCGATCGGATTGGCGTAACCCATCAGCACCACCGGCGTGGCGTTGTTGGTTTGTCGAAACTCGGCAACAAAACCGATAACTTGCGTGAGTGAAACGCCATGCACCAACGCGCGTTCACTGGCCCGCTGAATCACGGGGCCGTCGGCCATCGGATCGGAAAACGGCACGCCCAACTCGATCACATCCGCGCCGCCCGCCACCAGCGCGTGCATCAGCGGCACCGTCATGGAAGGATGCGGATCACCCGCGGTGATGAAAGGGATCA
>JAYVQD010000224.1:0-7744 GCA_043777275.1 Nitrosomonadales bacterium | reverse complement strand
GCTGGCGCCATCTCTACGCCGACCTTGCGCCACGGCAAACTCACCGACACATTGTGCCCCTGCCCGGCGTAGCGCATTTCCGCGCCGATAAACCATTTAATCGCGGCACTGTCTGCGCCTGCGGATTTTAGTTCCGCTTCGGCCTCGCTGCGCATGCCGTTGTACGCCGTGGCCACTTGGCTCCAATCGATATATTTGAGCAGGCACGGCTGTGACCAGGCGCGATCCACCCGCGCGGGTGCTGCGAGCAGCCCCAGACACGAGCCTGCGCCGGCGGCAATCGTCGCCAGCACGCGCGGAATTTGCAGCTTGCGCGCAACCTCCACCACATGCACCGGCCCTGCGCCGCCCGTGGCCACCATCGTGAATTCGCGTGGATCATGGCCTTTCTCGGCAATGTGGATGCGCGCGGCAGCCGCCATGTTTTCGTTGACGATATTACAGATGCCCCATGCGACGTCGGTGATCGTCAGCTTGAGTTTCGCCGCCAGTTTGCCTAACGCAGCGTCCGCCAGATCGCGCCGGAGTATCATCTGGCCACCGAGAAAATTGTCCGCGTTAAGATAGCCCAGCACGAGATCCGCATCCGTCACCGTGGCGCCGCTGCCACCCTGGCCGTAACACGCTGGCCCCGGCACCGCGCCGGAACTTTCCGGGCCGACATTGAGCAAGCCAAGATCGTTCACATGCGCCACCGAACCGCCGCCCGCGCCGATTTCGATGAGGTCGATACTCGGAATCAAAATCGGCAAGCCTGATCCGCGCTTAAAGCGCGCCACCCGCGCACATTCGAAACTGTGTGAAATCAACGGCTCGCCGCCCACCGCCACGCAGGCTTTGGCAGTAGTGCCGCCCATGTCGAACGCGAGTATCTGATCGATGCCGGCGTTGCGCGCGGTATTCAGCGCTGACAGCACGCCGCCCGCCGGGCCGGATTCGAGCAACAGTATCGGCGTCTCCGCCGCCGCCTTGCCCGAGGTAAATCCGCCGCTTGAGACCATAATGCGCAGCGGCGCCTTGGGTGTCAGCGCGTGAACCCGCGCATCCAACCGGTTCAAATACTCCGCCATCAACGGCTGCACATAAGCGTTCGCCGCCACCGTGGACATGCGCTCGAATTCACGAATCTCGCGCGCGATGTTCGATGAAATCGACACCGCCAGTTGCGGAAAGCGCCGGTGAATCGCGGCTTCGATCTGCTTTTCGTGCGCATCGTTGACGTAGGCATGCAGAAAGCACACGCCGACGGCCTCGACATTCAGCCCCGCCAATGCATCCATCAGGCGCTCGATCTCGCTCTGCGCGAGCGGCTGCACGACGCAGCCTTCCACGTCCATGCGCTCGGCGGCTTCGAGCCGTTTATCCTGCGCCACCAGCGGCTGCGGGATTTGCAGATTCAGATCGTACAGTTCATAACGAATTTCGCGGCCGATGGTCAACACATCGCGCGTGCCCTGCGTGACAATCAGACCGGTCTTCGCCCCTTTTCGCTCGATCAGCGTGTTGGTCACCAGCGTGGTGCCGTGAACCACTTCGCCAACGCGTTCTGCTACGCGTTCCGTTCTGCGGGATGAAACCTCGCCATGCGCTTCGGCGACCTGCCGCAGCAAATCAACCATCACGGTGGTTACCGCCTCACCCGGATCGTGCGGCGTGGTCAGTGATTTTGCCACCCAGATGCGTCCGCCCGGCATGAGCACCACCAGACCGTCGGTAAAGGTGCCGCCGATATCGACGGCGATGCGGATGGAGGGTTTCGTTTTCAACAGTATTGGCCTCGTGCGGCTGCGTTGGTTACCGAAAATACTGTAACTATTTGTTTTTAAACAATATTTTTACTTTGAGATGTCGCGGATTTTCTCGCGGCGTTTCAGCCACCAGGCGTATTCGGCGGGCAGCAAATCAAGATAGTCGGTGACGCCCAGTTTGCGCGCGGCATGCACCGGCCAGTTCGGGTTGTACATAAACTCGCGCGCCATCGCGATCAAGTCGGCTTGTCCGCGCTGCAAAATATCTTCGGCGTGTTCGGGCTCCGAAATCAAACCCACCGCGCAGGTGGTGATGCCGGTATCGCGCCGCACGCGTTCGGCGTACGGCACCTGAAAGCCCGGCTGACGCGGCACGATGGCGTAATTCAACGGGCCGTTGATGCCGCCGGACGAACACGACACCGCATCCACGCCGCGGCTTTTCAGTTCGCGCACCAGCGTCACGGTGTCGTCAATCGCCCACGCACCGTTGTCGCCGTCCACCGCCGACACCCGAAACCACAGCGGTTTATCTTTCGGCCACACCGCGCGCACGGCTTCGGTCAGTTCCAGCGCGAAACGCATGCGCCCGTTGAGATCGCCGCCATAGGCATCGATGCGCTGATTGGCAAGCGGCGATAGAAACTGATGGATCAGATAGCCGTGCGCGCCATGAATCTCCAGCATTTCAAAGCCTGCGTTGAGCGTGCGCAACGCCGCCTCGCGCCATGATGCGATCACTTCCTTGATGTCGGCCACGGAAAGTTCATGCGGCACCTGCGCATCATCGCGATGCGCAATCGCGCTGGGAGAAATGCCGCGCCACGGCGCGTGACCGTTTTTGGCATCGTCGTCCGTGAGCGGTTTGAAGTTGGTCCAGGGCGTGCCGCACGATGCTTTGCGCCCGGAATGCCCGATCTGCATCGCCGGAATACTGTTGTGTTTGCCGATAAATTCGGTAATGCGCCGGTACATCGGCACATGGGCGTCGCTGTAAATGCCCGCGCAGCCGTAAGTTTTGCGCGCGCGCATGGCAACCGCCGTCTCTTCGCAAAACACCACGCCAGCGCCACCCAGCGCGAACTTGCCCAGATGCACCAAATGCCAATCGTTCGGCCCGCCTTCTTCGGACGAGTACTGACACATCGGTGAGACGACGATGCGATTGCGCGCGGTGAGGCCGGCGAGTTTTATTGGCGTAAACAGCAGCGGCTGCGTCAAGGCGTCAACTCCGCAACCGCGCGCTGCATGCGGCGGCAGGCTTCTTCGAGTTTCTTGATATCGGTGGCGATCGACATACGGAAATAAGGCGACATGCCGTAGGCCGCGCCCAGCACCACCGCCACCCCGTGATCCATCAGGTGCAGCACCACATCCGCTTCGTCCTTGAGCACTTTTCCCTGTGGTGTTTTGCGGCCATACAAATCACCGCAGCGCACGAACAGATAAAACGCGCCTTCGGGGTAATTCGGTTGTAGGCCGGGAATGTCCTTGAACATTTCCAGCACGCGGTCGCGCCGCCGTTGAAACTCCGCAGCACGTTCCGGGATAAATTCCTGCGGGCCGTTCAGCGCTTCGACGGCGGCCCACTGGCTGATGGAACTCACACCCGCCGTGCTTTGCGATTGCAGCTTGATGATGTTGCGTATCAATTCTTTCGGTCCTGCCGCGTAACCCAGCCGGAAGCCGGTCATCGCATACGCCTTGGAGACACCGTTCACCGTCAGCGTGCGGTCGTACAGTTTGGGCTCTACCTGCGCGATGGTGGCGAATTCAATCCCGTCAAAACGCAAATGCTCGTAGATGTCGTCCGTCAGAATCCACACGTGCGGATGACGCAACAACACATCCGCCAGCCCGCGAATTTCCGCGCGCGAATACACCGCGCCGGTCGGGTTGTTGGGCGAATTAAGCAGCAGCCACTTGGTGCGCGGGGTGATCGCGGCTTCCAATTGCGCCGGCGTCAACTTGAAACCGCTCTCGGGCGTGCAGGCCACTTCGACCGGTGTGCCGTCAGACACCAGCACCATATCCAGATACGAAATCCAGTATGGCGCGGGAATGATCGCCTCATCACCCGGCCCCAGCGTCGCCAGCATGGCATTGAAAATAATCTGCTTGCTGCCGGTGCCGACCATGATCTGATCGGTGCTGTATTCGAGCGCGTTCTCGCGCTGAAACTTGCGCCGCGCGGCTTCTTTCAATTCAGGGATGCCGTCAATGGGCGGATACTTGGTTTCGTTGCGCACCAAGGCATCGTTGACCGCGCGCTTGACGTGCTGCGGCGTATCAAAATCGGGTTGCCCTATGGTGAGCGCAATGATGTCGCGGCCTTGCGCGCGTAACTCACGCGCGCGCTGCGTGGCGGCGGTGCTGGGAGAGAGTTTGATGCGATCCAACCGGTCGGAATAAAAACCCATAATGTTTACCTTGGTCACGTTACACCAGCGTTACTCGAATTTAATACCCTGCTCACGTATCACCTTGCCCCACTTGGCGGTTTCCTGCTTCTGGTGACTGACGAGTTCTTCAGGCGCGCTGCCGACGGAATCAACGCCCTGCGCCTTTAATTTCTCTTTTACATCCGCGGCGCTCACTGCGCGCACCACGTCGCGATTGACCTTGGCGACGATATCGCGCCCGACACCTGCCGGTGCGAACAAGCCGAACGACGTGACCGACTCAAAATTCGGCAAGCCGGATTCATGCACCGTGGGAATCTCCGGCATGAGCGGCGTGCGCTTTAAGGTGCTGGTGGCCAGCGCACGCAGGCGTCCGGTTTTGGCATGCGGCGCCACCGTGATCGCATCCACAAACGACAGCGCCGTTTCGCCGCCGATCAGCGCCTGAAAGGATGGCCCGCCGCCTTTGTACGGCACATGCGTCATTTTGATTTTCGCCATGTTCATGAACAGCTCAGTGGCCATGTGGCTGGTGGCGCCCACGCCCGCGCTGGAGAATATGATCTGCCCCGGTTGTGCGCGGGCGAGCGCGATCAAGTCCCTGGCGCTGCGCACCGGCAACGACGTGTGCGCGGTGAGTATCTGCGGATTCACCGCCACCAGTGAAATCGGCGCAAACGCGGTGTCGTTGTCGTACTGAATGTTCTTGTACAAATGCGGTGCGATGGCGAAGGTGCTGTTGGTGCCGAGCAGCAGGGTGTAGCCGTCCGGCGGCGCCTTGGCGGCGAACGCATGACCGATGGTGCCGGTAGCGCCGCCGCGGTTATCCACGATCCATTGCTGGCCGGTGTACTCGGCGAGTTTCTGGCCGAGGATGCGGCCAATGGAATCGGTTGATCCGCCCGCGGCCCACGGCACGATCAGCCGCACGGTTTTGTGCGGATAATCCTGCGCGCTCGACGGGAGCGCATTGAAAAACACCACCAAGCCCAGCAAAAAATATCGTCTCATGGAGCCGCCTATTTGAGAAGTTAATCCGTAGCGAGTGCATTCTACCGCTACGCAAATGAAAGCATAATGTGGAAACCCCATTTCATGTTTTTTGCCGGCTTTCCTGCGTGTAGAATCACATGCTTAAATCAACCGTTCCGTGGAGGCGTTTTACATGATCCGCAAATTAAGAACCGAACGCGATGGGCAGCAATGGATGCTCGACCTTGCGCTTAACATGCGCGGCCGCGTGCAGAACTTCGAGCGCGACGATGCCGAAGTGCCGCCGGGTACGCGCGCGCGCAACTACCGCATGCTGCCTAAAGTGTGGCGGCAGGCAGGTGAGCGTCATGAGGCGCTGGCCAAACGTGCCGAGGCGCGCGGCGCAGACGCCACGGCAGTCTCCCATTACGATCATGCGGTCGAAGCCTATCGCATGGCGCAGCACCCGATCTTTTTCGACAATCATCCGGTCAAAAAGTACCTCTATAAAAAATTGTCCGAAATGGTGGATCGCCGCAGCAAGCTTGCGGAGTACCCGATCGAGCGCGTAGAAGTGCCGTTCGATAACGGCACCACCATTTCGTGTCTGCTGCATCTGTTGCCGGATCGCCGCAAAGCGCCTTGCATCATCTACGTACCGGGCATGGATCAGAGCAAAGAAGTGTTCCCCAAGGCGGGCCACAACATTGCACTGTCGCGAGGCTTTCACGTCATCGCCATCGATGGCCCCGGCCAGGGCAACTCCAACATGCAGAAAATCCGCTCGGTGGGCTTGAACTACGAGCGTGCCGGCGCGGCGGTCATCGACTATCTGCAAACGCGCAAGGAAATCGACAAGAAAAAAATCGCCATCTACGGCATCAGCATGGGCAGCTACTGGTGTCTGCGCCTGTCGAGCTACGATCATCGCGCGGCGGCGGTGGTGAGTTCCGTCGCCTGCTTTAACCCCAACAACACCATCTTTACGCAATCGTCACCGCGCTTTAAACAGATGTTCATGTACATGGCGGGCTACGAGGACGAGGCGAAGTTTGACGAAGAAGTCGCCAAGCCCATGACCGTGCGCGGCTACCTCGGCAAAATCAAATGTCCGACGCTGCTGGTCACCGGTGAATTCGATCCGCTGTGCCCGCTGGAAGATGCCGTCGAAGCATTTGAAGATCTCAAAGTGCCGAAAGAAATGTGGGTGATGGAAAACCAGTATCACCCGCTGTGGGGACTGCAAAACCTGGGCGGCCTCGATTGCCACGAGTACGTGCTCGACTGGCTGCACGCGTTGTTCAGCAAAAAAATGACGCCGAAGAAAAGTGGGCGCATTGCGTACGTCAAAGAGCATGGCGACGGGCCGTGGGGTGACTGTGAGTGGACGCCGCCGATTAAGCGCGGGCAGGCTTATTTCTGATTTGGAATTTGGAGTGCGGGACAAGGGAACACTTGAAGCGGAGCGGCTCGCTCCCGCTTTGCAGTTCCGAGGCAAGCCTCGGAACTAACAGCGGCGGTAACAAGGGGACACTTGAGCCGCACTCCAAATTGATGTGGCGGTAAAATCCAGTAGCAGTTTCCTTTCAAAAGGAGAACACGATGTCGAAAGCTACTATTACCATTTCTGTTGCGGCGATGATCGGTTGTGGCGCTACGGCTTTACCGTCTATCGCCGCCGACTATCCTGGTCGCCCCGTTCGCTTCATCGTGCCCGCAGCGCCGGGGGGCGGGCCGGATGTGATCAATCGACTTGTTGCCATCGAACTGACGCGGCAAATGGGCAAGCAATTCATTATCGATAATCGGCCCGGCGCGAGTGGATCGATAGGCACCGAAATTATTGCGCGCGCCGCGCCGGATGGCTACACCATCGGCAACGGAAATTCCACGACATTGGTCACCAATCGCTTCTTCCTGTCGAAGTTGCCTTACGATTCCGACCGGGATATTCAGCCCATCGCACAGCATGTGTTAACGCCCAACATTCTCGCGGTGGCGCTGTCGCTGCCGGTCAAATCGGTACAGGATCTGACAGAACACGCCCGCAAGAACCCGGGCAAGCTGTTGTTTGCATCCAGCGGCAACGGATCAAGCGCGCATTTGAGCGGCGAGCTCTTCAAGCGCATGACCGCTACGCAGGTAACTCACGTACCCTACAAAGCCGCCCAGCAAGGCGTAACTGACATGATCGGGGGACAAGTACATTTTATGTTTGACAACGTCTCGTCGATCGGCACGCATGTGAGAAGCGGACGCGTGCGCGGGATCGCCATCAGCACGGCAAGACGTTCATCTGCTTACCCCGAGTTGCCGACGGTTGCGGAGTCCGGCGTTCCGAATTTTGAGGTGACGGCCTGGGGCGGCATCGTTGCGCCGACTGGCGTTGCGAGAAACATCGTCAATCGTTTAAATTCAGAAATCAACAAGGCGCTCGCGACATCGACGGTAAAAGAGAAGGTAGATGTGCTCGGCAACGTGCTTACCAACGGCACACCCGAAGAATTCGCCGCCTTCATCAAGCGCGAAGTAACTAAATGGGCAGAAGTCATCAAGGGCGCGAACATCAAGGCGGATTAGCACATAGTTCGTAGGTTGGCGCTGAGCCTGCGAAGCCCAACA
>JAYVQD010000223.1:0-7790 GCA_043777275.1 Nitrosomonadales bacterium | reverse complement strand
GCTGGGTCAGGCGCTGCTGCAAAACAAAGCCGAAGCGCAACGCGACACCGTGCAGGCGCCGATGTTTGAAGTCGATCCGCTGTGGCCCAAGCCGCTGCCGAATGGCTGGCTGCTCGGCATGGCGATTGGCGTGTGGGTGGACGAGCAGGATCATGTGTGGATTATTCACCGCAGTTCCGCCACGCTGCACAACAACGAAAAAGGCGCGGAGTTAAAGCCGCCCATCGCGGAATGCTGCCGCGGCGCGCCGCCGGTGCTGCGCTACGATCCGGCCGGTAATATCGTCGGCTCATGGGGCGGGCCGGGCGAGGGCTACGAGTGGCCGATGTCGAATCACGGCATTTATGTCGATCACAAGGGCAATGTGTGGATCGGCGGCAACGGCAAGGCCGACGCGCATATTCTGAAGTTCACCAAAGAAGGAAAATTCCTGATGCAGGTCGGCGGCTTGGGAAAAAATGCCGGTAGCAATGACTTGGGCAACTTCGGGCGCGTGGCGAAAATCTGGGTTGATCCCAAAGCCAACGAAGCCTACGTTGCCGACGGCTATCAAAACCGGCGTGTGGCCGTGCTCGACGCCGACACCGGAAAAATGAAACGCTACTGGGGCGCGTACGGCAACAAACCCGACGACACCGCCATGGGCCCGTACGATCCGAAAGCGCCGCCCGCGCAGCAGTTCCGCAACCCGGTGCATTGCGCGGACCTGTCTAACGACGGCCTGGTGTATGTGTGCGATCGCGCCAACAACCGCTTGCAGGTGTTCAAGCCCGACGGCACGTTTGTGAAAGAACAGTTCTATGCGAAGAACACACTGGGATCAGGCTCGGTGTGGGATATCGCTTTTTCGAAAGATCCGCAGCAGCGCTTTATTTTCTTGGCCGACGGACAGAACGAACGTGTGCGCATCATCGTGCGCGACACGCTCGAAGAGTTGAGCGCGTTTGGTGATGGCGGACGTCAGCCGGGTCAGTGGTATGGCGTGCATAGCGTCGCCACCGATTCCAAGGGCAACCTCTACACCACTGAAACGTACGAGGGAAAACGCTTGCAGAAGTTCGTTTACAAAGGCATCGGCCCGGTGGTGCGGGGCAATCAGGGTGTGTTGTGGCCTAAAAAGTAATGTTATGTAGGTATTTGTTTTTAAACAGAATTTTTATATTTCAGTATCAGTCTCAGCAGCCCGCGTCGCGCGCCAAGTTTGCAAACGGCGCGCGAACTGGCGTGCCAATCGGCGCACGCAAAGGCGCGCGTAACGCGAGCAGCAGCGCCTTGGTCATGCGCACGCGGTCATAGCGCTGCTGCGCCGGCATCACCGGCGCAATGTGATCGAGGCCCGAGAGTTTGATGAAGTCCATGCCCGGCAGCACGGCGGCATCGAGCGGTACCAATCCATCGTTGCGGATGCCGTCGCGCGCCATCAATTCGTACGGCAATTCGAGCGCTGTATTCGCCGCCGTATTCGGCTTGGCATCGATCGCGCTGGCCAGGGCGAGCGCCGGCACCTCGCGCACGAGTTGTCCTATCGCGGCTGCGTGCTTGCGGTAATACTGAAGCGAAGCCGCCGTGGTCAGGCTCTGAACCGATTCTCTGGTGCCGCCGAAAAATCCAAGGATCGCCATCGCGAACAGGGGATTCATCACGGAGCCGTCAAGCAACTTGTCGGCCACCGGTGAACCGAAAAACGCACCTTGCAGCGAAATCCAGCCGGTGATTTTTTTTCGTAACGCCGGTTCGGTCAGCAGCGCGTCGAGCGTATCGACGGAGCCTTTGCTGTGCGTGATGAGCAGCACTGGTTTTGCCGAGTCGCGAATCGCCGCGGCGATGATTGCACCATTGATGTCGATGCGCTGACCGGAAGCGACCGCGACTTTTTGATGCGCCACCCCGATGGATGCGAGCCAGCGCATGTGGTCGGCGAAATAAGCCGGATCAAAATCACTCAGGTAACCGGGCACCAACAGCACGTTGTGCCGGCGCAGTGCCTGCATGTGTGCCGCGCCGAACGCGCAGTCGCTGCCATAGCCGTTCAGATAGGCGCGTGTCAGGTCAGTGTTGTCAGCGGCGCGCGCCGCGCTTGCCGTCGATATCACGAGCGTCACCAGCAAAATCCGTAACCGATTTCCATGCAGTGTCATGGCTGTTTATAGCATGAGAACCATGATCGGGCAGCGGCCAATGCCGAAGTGGCTGTTTGCCCGCCAGTGCTGGCATAATGTTGCAGGAGCGATGTAAGGACGTACAGGAAAAAACCACTCAGGAGAAATTATGGTAAATCGGTTGATGGCATTGGTGTTCGTGGCAGTGGGTGGTGTGGCGGGTGCGCAGGCCCAGACCCCGGCGTTTCCCTCGAAGGCGCTGCGGCTGGTGCTGCCGTTTCCGGCGGGCGGCCCCACGGATTTGCTGGGCCGCGCGGTGGCGCAAAAAATGGGCGAGCAGATGGGGCAGACCATGGTGGCCGATAACCGCCCCGGCGCAGGCGGCAATCTGGGCATCGAGATCGCCGCGAAAGCGCCGCCCGATGGGCACACGGCGGTGCTGGTGTCGTCGGTGATATCGATTGCGCCGTCGCTGTATCCGAAACTGAATTACGAGCAAAAAGATCTCGCACCGATTTCACTGGTGGCGGAAATTCGCAATGTGATTCTGGTGCATCCGTCGGTGCCGGCAAAAAGCCTGAAGGAACTGATTCAACTCGCGGCGCAAAAACCCGGCAATCTCAATTATGGTTCGGGCGGCGTGGGCACCACCACGCACATCACGCCGGAACTCATCATGAGTCTGACCAAAACCAAAATGAATCACGTGCCGTATAAAGGGTCGGGCCTGGCGCTGATCGGCTTGCTCGGCGGACAGGTCGATGTGCTGATTATGGCGGTGCCTGCATCGGCGCAACAGGTGATCGCGGGCAAGGCGCGCGCGCTGGCGATATTGGCGCCGGATCGCGCGCCGCAACTGCCGAATGTTCCCACGGTAAAAGAACTCGGCCACGAAAATTTCGCCGTGCGTTTGTGGTACGGCATGCTCGCGCCGGCGGCAACGCCGCCCGCGGTGATTGCCCGCTTGAATGCCGAGTTGCATAAGGCGCTGGCGAGCGCCGATCTGAAAGCGCGTTTGGTGACGGCCGGCATCGAGCCGCTGACCAGCACGCCGCAGGAGTTCGGCGCCTTCATTCAAAGCGAAACCGTGCGCTACGCGAAAGTTATCCGGGATGCGGGCATCAAGGCGGAGTAAGGCAGGTGTGTCGCCCCTCAAGGAGATGTTGTGAAAAAACTGTTTAAAAACATATGGTTATGTATTTTTGTATCCACGGGAAGCAGTCACGCGGCAGAACCCGCGTGGCCCACGCGCCCGGTGCGCATGCTGGTGCCGTTCGCGCCGGGCGGCACCACGGACGTGATCGCGCGCGTCATCGCCGCACGCATGACTGAAGTCACCGGCCAGCAGTTCATCGTCGATAACCGCGCCGGCGCGGGCGGCAACATCGGCACCGGCATCGTGGCGAATGCCGCACCGGACGGCCACACGATTTTGGTGAACAGTTCGGCGTTCGGCGTGAATCCCGGTTTGTATAAATCGATACCGTACGATCCGTTCAAGAGTTTTATTCCTATAACCAATTTCGCCGAATCGCCGAATTTGTTTTCCGCGCATGTCAGCGTGCCCGCTAAAACGCTGCCCGATGCGTTGAAGCTCGCCAACGCTGAACCCAAGAAATACAGCTTCGCCACGCCCGGCATCGGCACCACGCCGCATCTGGCGGTGGAGATGTTGAAATACGCGGTGAAAATGGATCTCGGCAATATTCCGTACAACGGCGCTGGGCAATCCGTCACCGCGCATCTGGCGGGGCAAGTCACGCTGGCGTGTTCGGCGCTGCCCACGCCCGCGCCCCACGTGAAAGCGGGCCGCCTGCGCGGGCTGGCGATGGGCTCGCGTGTGCGGCATCCGTCGTTCCCGGACATCCCGACCATGGCCGAGGCGGGCTATAAGGATCAGGAATCCGAAACCATGCAGGGTTTGTACTTCCCCGCCGGCACGCCTGCGCGCATCGTCAAACGCTTTCATGGCGAACTCGCGAAAATCGCGCAAATGCCTGAAGTGCGCGAGCGCGTGGAAGGACTGGGCTTTCAGTTCGTGATGAACACGCCGGAGCAGTTCATGACACAGACGCGCAGCGAAGTTGAAAAGTGGACGCGCGTGATCAAAAACGCGAAGGTGGAAGTGCAGTAAACAGGTTTGGCAGGGTGAGTGAAACCCGCCAGCAAGTGCAACTCAAAAGACTGTAATCCATGCGCATCGTAGACATCCGTGAAATCGCCGTCCCGCTGAAATCCACGCTGCGTAACGCGGTGTTCGATTTCAGCGAAATGACTACCTCGGTGGTTGCTGTCATCACCGACGTGATCCGCGACAGCAAACCGGTAGCCGGTTTCGCTTTTAACTCCACTGGCCGCTACGCTTGTGGCGCGCAGATGCGCGAGCGCTTTATTCCGCGCATCCTGAAGGCAAAGCCGGAATCATTGTTGAATGCGGCAGGCGATAACCTCGATCCCGAAAAAATACTCGCCGCCATGATGCAGCGCGAAAAGCCCGGCGGCCACACCGAACGCTCGGTGCCTATCGGCACTATTGAAGTCGCCTGCTGGGACGCGGTAGCGAAAATCGCAGGAATGCCTTTGCACCGCGTGTTGGCCGAGCGCTACAACGGCGGCAAAGTCATCGACAAAATTTCGTGTTACGTCGGCGGCGGTTGGTACGAGCCGGGCAAGGGCATCCCTGAACTGCTGGACGAGATTCGCGAGAAACTCGATCAGGGCTACACCGTGATGAAAATCAAGGTGGGTGGGGCGAGTATTCCCGAAGACATCGCGCGCGTCGAGGCATCACTGAAGTTGATGGAATCCAGTCAACATCTGGCGGTGGACGCGAACGCGGGCTTTAACCGCGAGCGCGCGCTGGCGTATGCAAAGGCACTTGCGCCGTACAAGCTCAAATGGTTTGAAGAACCGACCGATCCGCTGGGTTTTGAACTGAACAGCGAATTCATCGCGCACTATGGTTCAGCGGTGGGCACCGGCGAAAACCTGTTCTCCACGCAGGATGTCGAAAATCTCGTCACCTTCGGCGGCATGCGCGCCGGTGTCGATTTTATTCAGACCGACGTGCCGCAATCCTACGGCATCGTGCAGTTCTCGCGCACGCTCGACATGTTGCAGCGTCGTGGTTGGTCACGGCAGAGCGTGTTCCCGCACGGCGGCAATCAAATGACGCTGCACCTCGTCGGCGGCTTCGGCTTGGGCGGCTGCGAAGCGTATCCGGGCGTGTTCGGCATCTTCGCCGGATTTGCCGATGACGCGAAAGTCGAGAATGGTTTTCTCAAATTGCCGGATCGACCGGGCATCGGGTTCGAGGCGCAGAATCAGTTGTATGCGGCGATGAAGGCGCTGGTGTCGTGAGTGCAGGCCAGCGAGCAGCGTTGCACGTGGCGTTAGATCGTCTCGAAAAAGGCGACTGGGACGCCGCGCACAGAATCGTGCAGAGTGACGAGTCAGCCACAGGATGCTGGATACACGGCATCGTGCATGTGATGGAAGGCGATCTCGATAACGCGCGTTATTGGTATCAGCGCGCCGAGCGTGCATTTTCGGACGATGCGGCCAAGGAGATCGCGGCGGTGAAGCAGCATATGTAGGTCGGAACCGCTGCGCGTTCAGACCTACACGATTTTCTTCTCGCGCAACACCGCAATCTCGGCATCGCTCTTGCCCAACACGCCGCGCAGCACAGCCTCCACATGTTCGCCCACCAGCGGCGGCGGCATGTCGTACGCAATCGGGGTGCGCGAAAATTTTATCGGATTCGCCACCAGCGGCACGCTGCCCGCCAGCGGATGCGGCACATCGATTTTCATGCCGCGATGTTGCACTTGTGGATCGGCATACACCTCGTCGAGCCGGTTGATCGGGCCGCAGGGCACGCCGACGGTTTCGAGTAGCGCCACCCAATCGGCGGTGGTTTTCTTTTTCAGTTCGGCGGCAAGCGTTGCGGTGCAGGTGTCGCGGTTTTTGATGCGTAGCGCGTTGCTGGCATAGCGCGGGTCGGTGCCGGTTTCGGGCAGGCCCGCAGCCTCGCACAGGCGCTGGAACTGGCCGTCGTTGCCGGTGGCGATGATAATGTCGCCGTCTTGGGTGCGAAAGGTTTGATAGGGCATCACGTTCGGATGCGCGTTGCCCATGCGTTTGGGCACTTCACCGCCGATCAGATAATTCGCGTTTTGATTGGCGAGCCACGCCACTTGCGTGTCGAGCAGCGCCATATCGATATGCTGGCCGCGTCCACTGCTGTGGCGTTCGTGCAGCGCGGAGACGATGCCGACGGTCGAATACATGCCGGTCATCAGGTCGGCAATCGCCACGCCCACTTTTTGCGGGCCGCCGCCGGGCAGATCATCGCGCTCGCCGGTGATGCTCATCACGCCGCCCATGCCCTGAATCATGAAGTCGTAACCGGCGCGGTCACGGTACGGCCCGGTCTGGCCGAAGCCGGTGATCGAGCAGTAGATCAGGCGCGGGTTTAACGCGGACAGCGCGTCGTAATCAAGACCGTAGCGCTTGAGATCGCCGACTTTGTAATTTTCAATCAGTACGTCGGATGCCTGCGCCAGTTCGCGAATGATCTGCTGGCCTTCGGGGTGGGCGATATCGAGGGTGAGGGATTGTTTGCCGCGATTGGCGCACATGAAGTACGCCGCGTCGCTGGTGTCGCGGCCTTCGCGGTCCTTGACGAACGGCGGCCCCCACGCGCGCGTGTCGTCGCCCTTGCCGGGGCGCTCGATTTTGATGACTTCAGCGCCGAGGTCGGCGAGCAGTTGGCCGACCCACGGGCCAGCGAGGATGCGGCTCATGTCGAGGACGCGGATGCCGGTTAGGGGGCCTTCTTTTTTCTGTGTGATGGGCATGTTGCTTATCTGCGAAGGGTTGCCGCCCCTCACTCTGACCCTCTCCCCGTGGACCGGGGAGAGGGTCAGAGTGAGGGGGCTTTGGAAAAGAGTACTACATCGGGCGCACCTTGATTTCTCGGCTGATCGCCTTGGTGGTACCGCCCCACGTCGGCAGGTAAGCCGCTTTGCGGCCCACGCCGCCGGCGACGACAATCATCAGGTCATCGGCTTTCTCGGCCACACGAATCACATTCGCGTTCGGATCAGACGCCGCCGCCATGCGATGTTTGCGTTGCGCGGGCGCGAGTTTTTCGACCGGCAGCACGGCTTTTTCCCAGATCAACTGTTTGACTTGTTGCTTGGTGAATCCGTCGCGATGAAACATCGCCGCCCACTCCGGCGGAAGCAGGCACAGCGGTTCGCCGCCGCCGAGTACTCCCGCACCGCCCGATATGCCGGCCATCAACATCGATTGCGCGAAGGTCTGTGCGAGGCCAGCGGCCTCCTGACTGTCGGAGTCATTCACTTCCCCGGTGCCGGAGATGCCGATCACGGTGACTACGCTGGCGTCGGGCGCAAAGCCGCGCTCCACGTGCAGCGGCGTCCACGGGCTTTCGGCCACATTCTCCGCAAAGCAGCAGGAATATTTTGCCGGTTGGCCGAGGGTCGCCATATCGACTTCACCCGGAATCGCGCCGCCGATGTTTTGCATAATCAGCGTCATCGCGCGGCCGATGGTGGCGTTGGCGCGGTGGCCTCCACCTAACGCATTGTTTTTGGCGTTCAGTCCGATTTGATCGACGATGGGGCCGTTGACGATGGTGATCGGCGCGGCGGAACCGGTGGT
>JAYVQD010000222.1:0-7839 GCA_043777275.1 Nitrosomonadales bacterium | reverse complement strand
CCACCGACAGGTACGAGACGATATCGGTGACACCGGTGTCAGGGTCGATTTCCACTTCGGCGATGTGACAGCCGTTGGGGTAGGTCGCGGTGAACGTGCCTTCGCCCTTGGCCGCCACCGTTTTGTTCGCCGCGAGTTGCGCGAGGGTGATTTTTTTCCTGGCGCCCGTGGCGGAGAACTCTCCCTTGCTGTAGTCCACCTGCGATGGCTCGACACCAAGGTCTTCGGCGGCCAGCGACTTGCCCGCGTCGATCAGCTTGTTGGCGGCGATGTGGCACACCGTGCCCGCGCCCACCATGGTGCGTGAGCCGCCGGAATGGTTGCCGACCATCTTCGGCGCGCGATCGGGGTCGCCCTGTATCACCTTGATGCGCTCAACCGGGATGCCCAGCGCGTCGGACGCCACCATCGCGAACGAGGTTTCATGTCCCTGGCCCTGCGAGTGCGCCACGGTGTGCAGTGTCACCAGGCCGGTGGCATCGACGCTGATATCGATTTCATCGCGCGGGTACATGCCTGCGCCGGTGGGTTCGATCACGGTCGCCATGCCGATGCCGCGCAGCTTGCCTTTTTTGGCACTGGCGGCGCGGCGGGATTCAAAGCCTGTCCAGTCGGCCAGTGTCAGCGCCTTGACGGTCATGCCGGGAAAATCGGCGCACTCCAGCGTGGAGCCGGTCGGAGTTTTGTACGGAAACTCATTCTCAGGAATGTAATTGCGGCGGCGCAGGTCGGCCGGATCCATTTTCAATTCCAGCGCCGCGGCATCCACCACGCGCTCGATGGCATAGGCGATGTCGGGCCGGCCCGCGCCGCGATACGCCGCCACCATCATGGTATTGGTCAGCGCCACTTTGAAATGCCCGTACAACGCGGGGATTTTATACACGCCGTTCAAACACGTGGTCGGGTTACGAATGTGACTGACCGGGCCGGTGGGCGACAGATACGCGCCCATGTCGGTGAGCCAGTCGATGCGCAGGCCGATGAACCGCGCGTCTTTATCCAGCGCCAGCGTGGCAGTGATAATGTTGCCGCGGCCGTGCGTGTCGCTCAAGAAACTTTCGGTGCGCGTGGACACCCACTTGATCGGCCGGCCCAGCGCTTTGGCCGCGATCATCATCGCCACATATTCCGCGTACACCGTGCTGCGCTGGCCAAAGCCGCCGCCGACATCCTTGATTTCGACGCGGAATTTGTCTTCCGGCAGATTGGCGTAAGCGGCAAACTGGCGGCGCGTCATGTTCACACCCTGCGACGGCGTATGCACCACGTAGCCCTCGGTGGCGGCGTCGTAGGCGATTAACGCCGCGCGCGGCTCCATCGGGCTGGCGGTCACGCGCGTGCAATCGACGGTGAGCTTGACGACACGCGCGGCCGTGGCTATCGCTGCGGTGACAGCGGCCTCGTCGCCCGCCTCGGCTTCAAACGGCAGGTTGCCGGGGATGTCATCGTGCAATTGCGGCGCGCCGGGTTTTAACGCGGCTGCCGGATCGACGATCGCGGGCAAATCTTCGTACACCACTTCGATCAGCTCGCAGGCATCCTGCGCGGCGAGATGCGATTCAGCGACCACCATCGCCACGGTATCGCCGACGAAACGCACTTTGCCGATGGCCAGACAAGGGCGATCCGGCACTTTGGCCTTCATGCCGTCTTTGCCGGCGAAGGTCAGAAAATTTGCCGAACGCATATAGCCCGCCGCCTTCGCGTCTGCGCCGGTGTATACGCCCACCACGCCTTTGATCTGGCTCACTTTGTCGGTGTTGATTGAAACGATGCGCGCATGCGCCCGATCCGAGCGCAGAAAACACGCATGCAATTGATCCGGCGAATTCCAGTCAGACGAATATTTACCGTTGCCGGTAATCAGCCGCATGTCTTCCAGACGCGAAAGCTGCGCGCCGTCCACCTTGAAAAGCTGGGAATGATGATGTTGGTCCATCCGTGCCTCGCTGATTTTTACGATGATGTTACGATTATTTATGCAATAAAAACAAATGCTTATCCGACAACACCTGTGTGCGACATCAACCGGGTAGGTGCAGGGAGGTGGTGTTGAATGAATTGGCGGAGGCTTCGGCACCGCCGTTGCCTACTTCTGTATTCTACCGTGAGAATTCCATGTAATCACGCATGATGATTACGGCTTGCGCGAGAGCAGAATCCATTATGTGATGGCGAAGCACGTTGTCTGCAAAGTTACTGGTATCGTCGGAGCGTTAATAAAACGTCTGTATAAAATCACAATAAAAGCATGACCTTGCAACCGCCTTCTGAAAAACCCGCGCGCGCGTCTGCCCTCGCGCCGTTTACCGTGCGCAGCTTCCGCTTTCAGTGGCCCGCTGATCTGGCCGCGTCATGGGCGTTTGAGATGGAAACGATCATCCTCGGCTGGTACGTGCTGGTGGAGACGCGCTCGGTGCTGATGCTCACGCTGTTTGCGTCGCTGCAACACCTGGGCACGTTGCTCGCACCCATGTTCGGCGTGATGGGTGACCGCATCGGGCACCGCAAAGTGTTGGTCAGAATGCGCGCGGTCTATGCCACGCTGGCGCTGACGCTGATGACGCTTGCGTTCAGCGGCCTGCTCACGCCGACGTATGTGTTGATTATCGCGGGCGTGATGGGGCTGGTGCGCCCGTCGGATATCGGCATGCGCAACGCGCTGGTGGGCGCCACCATGCCGCCGGAAAAATTGATGGGCGCGATGAGCATCCAGCGCACCACGCAGGACACCGCCAAGATCGCCGGCGCACTCACCGGCGCGGGGCTGGTGGCGCTGCTCAGTATCGGCGCGGCGTACACCGTGGTGACTGCCCTTTACATCCTAAGCGTAACGCTCACGCTCAAAAGCGCGAACCCCGGTGCAGCGTCACGCCCTGTCGCGGCGAAATCCGCACGCGCCTCGCCCTTGAGCGATCTGCGCGCAGGCATCGTCTACGTGTGGAACACGCCGTTGCTGCTGGCCTCGATGTGCCTGGCGTTTTTGCTCAACTGCTCGGCGTTTCCGATGATGCATGGCCTGATGCCGGTGATGGCGAAAGAGATTTATCACACCGATCAAACCGGGCTCGGTTATCTGGTGGCGGTGGGCGGCTTCGGCGCGCTGATGAGCTCGGTCATCATGAGCCGCATCGGTCACAACGTGCGCCCCGCGCGGATGGTGATTATTTTCAGCGCGAGCTGGCTGCTGTCGCTGATGTGTTTTGTAAACACCACACAGCAGGCGATGGGCATTCCGTTTTTGCTGCTCGCCGGGTTATCGCAGGGCCTGAGCCAGATCGCCATGGCAACCATGCTGATACGCAATTGCGACCCACAATATCGCGGACGCCTGATGGGCATACGCATGCTGGCGATTTACGGCAACATACCCGGTCTGCTGCTTGCGGGATGGTTGATACAACGCATCGGTTATCCGCTAACGGCGACGATCTATGGCGCGACCGCTTTAGTATTAATTGTGCTGTTGGTGGCGCGCTGGCGCTTGCAGTTGTGGCGGCGTGATGCGCCCGCGAATTCCAGATGATGCTCGACGCTGGCCGATAGTGCCCGATGAAAGGAGTAACAACCATGAATCGACACGTCACCTCGATCGTCAGCGCCCTTGCGGCAATCCTGCTATCGACGTTGACCTCCATGACATGGGGCCAGACCGCGCCCTACCCCGCGAAACTGGTACGCATCGTCAACCCGGTCGCCCCCGGCGGCAATCAGGACATCGTCGCGCGCGCCTACGCCGAACAACTAAGCAGAAATTTAGGCCAACAATTCGTGGTCGAGAGCCGTCCCGGCGCCAGCGCTATCGTCGGCACGCGCTTCGTCAAGAGCGCTTCCGCCGACGGTTACACGCTGCTCGCGATATCCAATACCTTCGCGCGCACGCCGACGATGATAAAAGAAGCCGGCTACGATCCGTTGAAGGACTTCGCCGCCGTGTCGATGACCAGCGACACCCCGCTGGTGTTCGCCATCAACCCGGCGCTGCCGGTGCGCACGGTAAAAGAATTCATCGCACTGGCCAAACAGCGGCCCGGTGAAATATCGAGCGGATCATCCGGCAGCGGCTCCACCGGCCACGTCGCGGCGGAAATGTTCTCGCGGCAGGCGGGCATCAAACTGCTGCACATACAATACAAGGGCGCGGCGCCCGCCGTGATTGATCTGGTGGGCGGCCACGTGATGCTGCGCTTCGATCAGGTGAGCACCTCGTTACCGCACATCCGCTCCGGCAAATTGCGCGCGCTGGGGGTCACCACGCTTAAACGCTCGGCGCTGCTGCCCGAAACGCCGACTATCGCCGAAGCGGGCTTGCCGGGTTTTCAGGACTCCACGTTTAACGGACTGATGGCGCCCGCAGGAACGCCGCGCGCCGTGCTGGAACGCTTGCGGGCGGAGGTGGCCAAAACCGCAGCCGTCACCGAGTTGCGCAATCGCTATCAGGAAATCGGCATCGAACTGGTGAGCAGCGCCACGCCCGAAGACTTCGCCGGCTTCCTGCACAAGCACGTGGAAGAATTCATCAAGCTCGCGCGGGACGCCGGCTTGACGACGAACTGAGGTGTTTTCGGCGTTATCTGAATGCGGGTACTGGCTCGGTGTATTTTGTAACCGTTGACACGTGACCAGACAAACGGTGCTGGAACATCCGGCGAGCGGACGGCAGCAGTCGGCCAATAGCCGCCTTTCACAGAATAGGGCGATACCGACGTTCCTGAGCGTCTGGTCTGGGGTACTCAGGCGTAGCATCTCGCTTCGACAATCGCACTTAGTTGTCCGGGTGGGAATGAGCACTCTACCCGTGCGATGGGGCGCCACTGTTCGAACGTTCGAACCAAAATCGGAGCATAATATTCACCGATAGCCGCAGCGAAGTCATGGCAGAAATCATCTAGCCGCACCAAACTACGTCGAGGCTTGCAGAAAAATGTCGGGCGTTTTCATCAGTTATCGGCGGGACGACAGTGCAGCGGCCGCAGGGCGGCTATATGATCGTTTGGCTGCTTACTTTGGCAAGGAACAGGTGTTCCGCGATCTTGATGCCATTGCTCCTGGTGCCGAATTTGCGAAGGTCATAGAAGAGCGAGTCTCACAAAGCACTGTGTTGATCGCCGTCATCGGCAAAGAGTGGCTCAACGCGAAGACCGCAGAAGGCCAGTTCAGACTCGAGGAGCCGAAAGATTGCGTCAAGGCCGAGATTCGCGAAGCGCTGAAGCAAAAGAAGTTGGTCATCCCCGCCCTCATCGAAGGCGCAAACGTCCCCATGGCCGAGCAACTACCGGATGACATTGCCGAGCTGGCCGGCAGGAACGCGCTCGAGATCAGCGAGTCGCGGTTCGATTTCGATGCAGGCCGGGTGATCGAGGCAGTGGAAAGGGCGGGCGTTGCGCCAAAGTCAGGCAGCGAAGCCAAGCCCTCGTCGCCCCCGCATTGGTGGGCCCGTATCAGTAACGAGCATAACCAGCGCACCTGGAAGTTCATCGGCGGTGGCATCGCTGCTGTTGTGGCCGCGGCATGGACGCTGTTGGTTTACTTGCAAGACTCATCTAAATATCCACCGACCAAGCCCGCACCGATAGTCACCGCGTTGCAGGGCGGCATCGCCGCCGGCGGTAACGTCACGGCGGCTACCGGCGGCGTCGTCAATACCGGCTCAAACAACACGTTTAATATCGGCATCACGCTCGAACAGCACGAAGCCAGCGTAAAGCGCCGCGAACAGGAAATACGCTCGGAAATTGCACAAACCAGCGCGGCGGACAAGGCAAAGATCGCGTTGCTGGAGAAACAACTGGTGGCTGCCGAGAGCAAGCGGCAAAACCCCGAACAATCGCTGGCAGAAACTAACCGCACGTTCGCTGGAGCCAGCAACGCGCTCGAGAAATTCAAAGGCGACATACCCGCCGATCAGCTCGAGCAAGCAAAGCAGGCATTGCAGAAAGGCGATGCTGCCGCTGCGGAAACACTTTTCAGTAACGTTGCACAGAACGCTAAGCAGCACGCGGCGGAAGCAGCGTTTCGATTAGGCGAGCTTGCGTACAACCGCATTAACTTCGCGATGGCCTATCAGTATTACCAGGAAGCCGCGCGGCTTCAGCCCGAGAATAGCGAGTATCTCAACATGGCAGGTCGTATTGCCCACGAAATGGGGAGTTACCAAGAAGCACTACCGTTCTATGAGAAGGCGCTCGCCCTCCGGGAAAAGTCCCTCGGGCCCGAGCATCCCGACGTGGCGCAGAGCTTGGAAAACTATGCCAAGCTACTGAGTAAAACAGGACGTGCTAAAGATGCCGCGCAATTGGTGGCCCGCGCGCAAACCATCAAAGGGAAATGGGAGCAAGAAAACGTTGCCCGCAAAGGAAAGAAGTCAGAGTAAAAACAATTACAGCGATAGACCGGGGCCGTCCAAACATTGCGTCCATACCTCAGTGGAGGCAATGTAATCGTAACAATCGAACAATCGGGCGAACAATCGGGGACAGACCACGATTTCCTTCCCCTACTACGAACTACATTCGACGGTCTACTGGTCGTTCCGGCCGATAAGCACGCCAAAGCGTTCAACGGGCATGGCGCGCCGTGCGGACTTCCTTGAGGTGGGTGCGACCTGTCTTGCCGGTACGCGGATGTTTCTCGCGCCGCATCGCGCTCAACAACAACGTCGCGGCGCGCTGGCGCGACGTGCGCGCTTTTGCTGGCGCTGCGCGCAACAAGTAGACGCCTTCCGCCATCGGAATCTTGATGAGTTTGTCTGGGGCGTTCATACCTGTATCCGGTGTGATGAATCAAAAAGGTCTGGTCTTGCCAGAAGCGTAATCTCGCAGCGCCTTGTCCGCCAGTGCATCCAGCTTGCCCGCGTTAACGTCGCGCTCGAACTGGCGATCCCACGCATTGGCATCGAACTCGGCGAACCACGCGCGAAACTTCGCCAGATCCGCTTCGGGCAGCTTCTGGATTTTCTGTTCCAACTGTTCGACTTCGCTCATGGGGAATTCTCCGTGGTGCCGTTCGTCATTCTAACAATGGTTTGCATTTGCGAAAGCGGTTCACGCGCAACTCAGCGAACACATGACTTTGTATGGAAGTGGGCGCTTGATTCACGGAAACCATAATATACGAAATATATTTTAAAAACATATACTTATAGTCAACGGATGATGCCTGATCGAGTAATTCATTTGGCAATCAGCGATGCGGTTTGATATACCTTGGATATCACGCCCAATCGAAAGCAACATTCCATGCCCGCAAAGCCCGCCACCACAAGCCCCAAGAAGCCGCCGACCGCCGGCGTCCTCCTGCGCTATCGCGAAAAAGATTCTGTGCTGGGTATCTCGCGCGAGACAGCGGCCAGGCTCGCCGAATCACTGGGCATTTCCGAAACGCAGGTGATACATGTGGCGCTGGCGCAGCTTGCGCAGCAGATGTTGCCGCGTTACGAAATGGATAATGGCCCGCTGAATGACGCGCAATACAACACCATCAGGAAGCAAATCCCGCGAAAGGGATTTACCAGTACGCGCAAGCGGCTGTATTGATGGCGGCTTGGTTTTCCACTGCGCGGATGTTTCTCCCGCCGAAATAGACAGGCGCAGTCGAATTCCCGTCAGTCTCTACGCAGCAACAGGCGTAATTTCACGCTCAATGCGTTTGGCGTTTGCTCGCTCGGCAAGCCGCAGGTCATAAGCCGCCTGCAAATTCAGCCACGAACGCGCGTCGCCGCCAAAATAACGCGCAAGACGCATGGCCGTATCCGCAGATACACCGCGCCGCTCGCGCACAACGTCGTTGATGCGCGGCGCGGGAACATTCAGCGCCTTGGCCAGGGCATTCGCGCTC
>JAYVQD010000221.1:0-7840 GCA_043777275.1 Nitrosomonadales bacterium | reverse complement strand
GCACTTTACGTTTCAAATCGAGACCAGAAAAAATCATGAATTATTTATTTCAAATCAAACGATTAACTCGTCTCGGGCGCTCAACGTCCGGACACTAGTGGGTTGCAGTGATTTCCAAAGTGGGGGCCGTGCTTGCAGCGGCGGCAGCGAGTCTGATGATAACCGGCTGCGGCGGCACGGCGCCGCGCACAGCGGCTGAATACAATGCGCGTCAGGCGGAATCCAGCAACGTGGCGCTTCTGGGACATGTCGATCTGCACGCGCGCAGTGCTTATCACCCGGAAATCAAGCAACAGGGCAATCGCTGGATTGCCTATGTCGGGCATCACGGCGGCCCGGCCAAGGTGAATCCGCTCAATGGCCGCACGGAATTTAACGGCACGTCGGTTGTTGATGTTACCGATCCGCGCGCGCCGAAAACGCTGTTTCATATACCGGGGCAGGAGGGCGGCACCGAGAGCGGCGGCGCGCAGATGGTGCGTATCTGTGCCGGGCGCGATCTGCCCATGGGCGATAAAAATAAATTTTATCTCTTGCGCTCGTTCGGCAATTCCGCGCACGAAATCTGGGACGTGACCGCGCCCGAAAAACCCGCGCTGATGAATGTGGTCGTTCGTGGATTGCGCGATACGCACAAAAATTTCTGGGAGTGCGATACCGGCATCGCGTACCTGATCTCCGGCATCAAGGGCTGGAACACGCGCCGCATGTTGCAGGTGTACGATATGTCCGATCCGGCGAAGCCCGTGCATATCCGCGATTTCGGTCTGGTGGGCCAGGAGCCGGGGGCGAAAAATCCGCTGCCGGACAATCAGTTCCAGATGCATGGCGCGATATCGACCGGCGTCAAAGGCAACCGCATTTATATTGGTTCGGGCACCAACAGCAATGGCGTGTTGCAGATTCTCGACCGCGAAAAACTGTTGAAGGGCGCGAAAGAACCGACACCTGAAAACCTGCTCTATCCGCAAGTGTCGATTATGTATACGCCGCCGTACATGGGCGCGCACACCACGCTGCCGATCCTGGGCGTGGAAGTCAAAGACTTTGCCGCCAACAAGGTCTCCACGCGCGATCTGGTGGCGTTGACCAACGAAGCCATCGCCAACGAATGCAACGAAGCGCGGCAGATGGCGTATTTTGTCGATGTTACCAACGACAAAGCACCCTTCAATTTGTCGAACTACCAGGTGCCCGAAGCGCCGGGCGGATTCTGCAAGCGCGGCGGCCGCTTCGGCGCGCACGCCTCGCACGAGAATCAGCCGCCGATGTACGCCAGGCGCGTGATGTTCTACGCGTGGTTCAACGCCGGATTAAGGGCGGTCGACATGCGCGACCCGTTTAACCCGAAAGAAATCGGCTATTTCATCCCGGCCATCACCGACAACACCGACAAGCGCTGCATCACCACGCCGCAGGGCGCACAATGTAAAGTGGCGATACAGACCAACAACGTCGACGTCGATGACCGCGGATATATCTACATCGTTGATCGCGCGGATACGGGCATGCACATTCTTGAATTGACGGGGAGTGCGCGGGAAGCGGCGAATTTCAAGTAGCCTGGGTCTGGCAAATACAAAAGGCGGAGCGATCCGCTTTTTGTTTTGGCGCGGTACAATCCGAATATGAAATCCAAAACCCGCCGCAGTGCCGCGCGCTGCGATGTTGCGCTTCTTGTGGATGCGGAAACCGGCGAGCGGGACGAATCCGGCCAATTCGTGCTGGATCGTGGTGGCGTTGAGGCGCACGTGCTGCGCGCGCTCAACGCGCAGCATCACCACGTCTCAGTAGTGCCGTTTGATCCGCCGGTGTCAAAAGCCCGCGACGAACTGCGCGCGCTGCGGCCTCACTTGGTGTTCAATCTGACCGAGTGGATCGATGGCGACCGCAGCCGCGACCACGAAATTACGCATGCGTTGGAGGCGTTGGGGCTGCGATACACCGGCACCGGCGCGCAAGGCTTGCGAAGCGCGCGCGACAAGGTGCGCGCGAAGAAAATCGTTGCCATGCTGGGCGTCGCGGCGCCGCGCAGCTATAACATTCGTGGCGATGCATCGTTGCCAGGCCTGCCGTTTCCACTGTTCGTCAAGCTGCGGGACGGCGACGGTTCGGATGCGATAGGCGCTGCCGCGCTGGTGCGCAATGCCGCGCAGTTGCGCGAGCGGCTGCGCGTGACCCGTGCGTTAAAGCGCGGCGCGGCGCTGTGCGAGGAATATGTCGAGGGCCGCGATCTTTTTGTTGCGCTGCTGGGCAACCGGCCCGAGGTACTGCATCCGCTCGAACTGGTGGTGGGGCGGCAGGGCAAGGGTGCGCCGCGTTTCGCCACCGGACGTTTAAAGCACGATGAGGTCTACAAGCGCCGCTGGCAGGTGAGTTACCGCAAGGCGCGGTTGCCGGACGCCGTGTTACGTGAGATCAACGACTCCAGTCGCCGCATTTTTCATGCACTGGAGCTGCGCGATTACGCGCGTATCGATTACCGGTTAACGCCCGACAACCGGTTGGTGTTTATCGAGGCGAATCCGAATCCCGATCTGGGGCGGCATACCTTCGGGCGTGAGCGCTGCTTTGTGGATGTGGCCTACCCGGAGCTGATTGCGCGCATCGTGGCGGCGGCGCGTGGACGTTACGCCCGGCGGTAGCCTCACGCAGCGGCGCTCACAAACCCCTTGGGCAATCCGGCCCGCGCAATCGAGCCGTGAAACGGTTGATCGCCCAAGGCGTTAAGCGCGGCGCAAACTTTGGTGCGCACGTCGAGCAGTTTTTGCATGTCGATGCCCGTGCTGATGCCCATGGCTTCAAGCATGAACACGGCGTCTTCGGTAGCAATGTTGCCGCTGGCGCCGGGCGCATAGGGGCAGCCGCCGAGGCCGCCGAGCGAGGCGTCGAACGAACGCGCACCGGCGTCGTACGCGGCGGCTACATTGGCCAGCCCCAACCCGCGCGTATCGTGAAAATGTGCCGTCAATGGCATATCGCCCAGGTCGTTTTTTGCCGCAGTGAACAAACGCTTCACCGAGGCCGGATCAGCGTAGCCCACGGTGTCGGCGAGGATGATTTCCTGCGCCCCCGCGCGTGCCAGCCGCGTGGCGAGTTTACGCACCGCGTCCTGCGACACCGCGCCCTCGATGGTGCAGCCCAGCGCGGTGGAAAGGCCGCCGACCACAATAGGCTTGCGGCCAGGATGGTGGCGTACCAGATCAACCATGCGCTCGAAGTCGGCCGCCGATTCATCCGTCGAGCGGCGCACGTTGACGCGGTTGTGGCTTTCGCTCACCGAAATCACATAATTTATTTTGTGCACACCGAGTTCGAGTGCGCGTTCGGCGCCCTTGATATTGGGCACCAGCACGGCAACCGTCAGGCCGGGCAATGTCAACGCATGCGCCACCACCTCAGCCGCATCGGCAAATTGCGGCAGCAGCTTCACCGGCACGAAGGAACACACTTCCATTTCGCGCACGCCGGCGGCGTATTCATCGCTGATCCATTGTTTTTTGATTTCGGTGGGCACGAAGGCAGAAATGCTTTGCAGGCCGTCGCGGGTGCCCACTTCGTTTATTTTGACTTGTGCCATGAGCGGCTCCTACTTGCCGGTGAATTTCGGTTTGCGTTTCTCGCCAAAGGCACGCACGCCTTCGAGCCGGTCGTCGGTGACGACCGTGCGGTTATACGCTTCAATCTCGATCGCAAGACCCGTGCGCAGATCGACATCCAGCCCGCGGCGAATCGCGGTTTTGGCCTGGCGTATCGATACTGGCGCGCTGGCGCAAATGGCGCGCGCGGTTTCGAGCGCGGCGGGCATCAACGCCGCCGGTTCAAACACGCGGTTGACCATGCCCCACTCGCAGCCTTCCTGCGCGGTGAAGGCGCGGCCTGTCAGGATCAATTCCTTGGCGCGGCGCTCGCCCACCGCGCGCGGCAAGTTTTGCGTGCCACCGCAGCCGGGCAAAATGCCGAGCGTGGTTTCAGGCAACGCAAAGCGCGCGCTGCTTGAGGCGTAAATAAAATCACACGCCAGCGCCAATTCGCAGCCGCCGCCGAACGCCGCGCCATTCACTGCTGCGATCACCGGCGCGGTGCAGTTCATGATGGCGTAGTAGGCTTCCTCGAATATCGCATGCTGCACACGCCATTGCTCGTCGGTCATGCCGTTGCGCTCTTTCAAATCACCGCCCGCGCAAAACGCTTTGTCGCCGGAGCCGGTAATCAGCACGCAGCGCACGTCCTGCGGATGAAACGCCAGCGGCGCGAATATCTCGCGCAACTCGATGCCCATTTGGGTATTGAGCGCGTTGCGCGTTTCAGGGCGATGCAGCGTAATGTGCAACAGGCCGTCGGCGGATTTTTCGACTTGCAGTGTTTGATGTGTCATAAGTTATTTTTTAGTGGCGGCTTTGAGTGCGCGGGCGTTGTCGGCACGAATCACCCCGCCTTGCTTGCCGCGGTCGCCGCTGCGCACTTGCGCCTTGAGCGCGACCGGATACTCACGCACGCGTGGCGTTCGCGCGCCCGGTTTGATTAGCGTTCCAGGTTTTATCAGTACTCCGTGTGGCACAGCAATGCCCACCGAGCGCAGCAAAGCCTTGGCCTCGTGTTCAAGAATCATCATGGGCGGAAGCGGTCTCGTCTAAAGTGGTTTTGCTGGATTGGCAGAACCGGTGCGCGCTAGTCCAGCATGCGCAACGGGTGAATCGCGGCAACCCCGAATATAAATCAAATGGATGCGCTTTGACAAAGCCGCGGCGATGTTTCCACGTTCATTTCGTGGCAGACTTCGCGGCAACCCCGGAGACAGCACGGAGACCGCAATGAGGCGCCCCCAAGTATTGTTAACGAATCCCATAGGCCCTGAAGGCATTCAAATCCTCGAACAGGTGGCTGAGGTGGTGATTGCGCCCGACGTGCGTCATGAAACGCTGCTCGACTACGTGCGCGACGCCGATGCGCTGCTGGTGCGCGCCTATCTGCCGCAGAATATTTTTGAGGTGGCGCGGCGCTTGCGCGGCGTGGTGCGCTACGCCGTGGGCCTGGACATGATTCCGATGGAGGCGGCGACGGCAAAATCGATTCCCGTCGCCAACGTGCCGGGTGTGAACTCCGACGCGGTGGCGGAATACTGCATTAGCGCGATGCTATTGCTCACCCGCCGCATGCATCGCATGAACCATGCGCTGCGCGCCGGCGGCTGGAACGAAAGCCGCGCGATCGCGGATCAGGGCGCAGAGCTGCGTGGCCGCACCGTGGGCATCGTGGGCCTCGGCAATATTGGCCAGCGTCTGGCGGAAATCTGCCATGCGGGGTTTCGCATGCGCGTGCTGGGTAACCAGCGGCGATTGAATGAAATGCCGGATTTTGTCACCGGCGTGGACATCGACACGCTGTGCCGTGAAAGCGATTTCATCGCGCTGTGTTGTCCGCTGACTGAAGCGACGCGCAATCTCATCAGCGCCGCGCGGTTTGCACTGATGCAGCGCGGCGCGTGCCTCGTCAATGTCGCGCGCGGGCCGGTGGTGGATGAAATCGCACTTGCGGATGCGCTACGCGATGGGCATCTTGGCGGCGCTGTTGTCGATGTGTATCACGAGCAGCCGCTTCAGCGCGATCATCCTTTCTTAAGCCTGGATAACATGGTGCTTACCGCGCATGTGGGCGGATTGACGCAGGAAAGCATGCGGCGATTAAGCGTAGGCTCCGCGCAGGAGGTGGTGCGGCTGCTGCGCGACGAAAAGCCGGTGAATTTTGTCAATCCGCAGGTGTGGAAAAAGCACCTTCAGCGCGTGCGTGCATTCGCTTCAAACTAACCCATCCTACGGATGCTTTATCCGCGCGCCTTGAGCAACGGCGCAGTCAACGCCGACAGTGACACGCGCTGTTTTCCCTCGGCATCGAAATTTTCCAGTGCCAGCCAGCGCGTCAACGCCGCATCAACCGCGGGCCATTCGCTGTCGATAATCGAATACCACGCGGTGTCGCGGCTGCGCTGCTTGTAAATGGTCGCCTGACGGAACACGCTTTCGTACGAAAAACCAAAACGCTGCGCGGCTGCGCGCGAGGGGGCATTGTAGCTATCGCACTTCCATTCGTAGCGGCGGTAGCCGAGTTCGAATGCGTGCTTCATCATCAGGTGCATGGCTTCGGTGGCCGCTCGCGTGCGTTGCAGCAGCGGCGAATATTTGATGCCGCCCACTTCAATCACGCCGTTTGCCGCATCAATGCGCATATAGCTCGCCACGCCCACGGCTTTTTCGTCCGGCGAATTCACGCCGGTCACGATAGCGTAAAACAGCGGGTCATTGCCCATGCACGATGCGCGCATCCACGCGCGGTAGTCATCGAGCGTCACCAGCGGGCCATAGGTCAGGTAGGTCCAGCCTGCGCCATCGCGATCCAGCGCGTTCGCCGCGCACAGGTCAGCCGTGTGGCGCGCCGGGTTAATGCGTTCGAGGCGGCAGTAGCGCCCGTTCAGCGGCGTGCCGGCCGGGTGCGGCGGCGGCGTCCAGTCCGGCATGGGGAAACCCAGCGTTTGCCCCAGTTCATTGCGATGGTTTGCCATTGTTAAAATAGTTGTTTAAAAACAAATACTTAAAATATAATTGCGTTAGGGTTTCAAGCGCCGCAATTCCGCCAGCGTGCCTTCGTACTCCAGCAGATTTTTCGGGCAATCGCGTTGCACGCCTTGCAGCAGCGCTTGCGCTGACGGGCGTTCGCCCTTGATAAGGTGGGCGTGCGCGATGTAAAAATCCGCCTCGCAGCGCATCTCGCGGCGGCGCACGGGATCCGTGGTGGTCGCGCTCACGGCCACGGATTTGGCATCGGTGCGGCCCATGTAAAGCGCAATCACCGACGCCGGCCAACCGCCGCGCAGGCGGCGCGTTTCGCGTTCCAGCAAGTCATCGGCGTCAGGATTGCCGCCGCGTTTGCGCGCGAGATAAAGCCACAGCGCGGTGTAGGTATTGGGTTGGGTTTTAAATGCCACGTCCAGATCCGTTGCGGCGCGCGCGAATTCGGATTGATAAAACAGGGTGCGTCCACGAGCGAAATGCACGCCCTGGGCTTTGGGGTCGAGTTGCAGCGCGCGATCAAAATCTGCGATGGCGCGCGCGGTATCGCCTTTGACCGTGAGTTCGACGCCACGCGCGTGATACAGCACGGGGTCATCAGCCCTCGATGCAACGGCGGCATCAAAATCCACGATGGCGCGGTCGAATTCGCCCTGATTGGACCACGCCCTGCCGCGATAGTAGTGGGCATGGCGCACTTTGGCGTCGATCTTCAACGCGGTGGTATGGTCGGCAATCGCACGCTCGTAGTCGCCCTTATCGCTCCAATGCACACCGCGTTGCACATACCACGCCGCGAGCATTTCACTGTTGGCTTTGCGTGTTTCGATGGCGGCGGTGCAATGCTTGATGGCGAGATCAGGATTGTTAGTGGTGGTGCGGCATAAATCGGTATCCGAAGTTGAGGGGGCCGCGGGTTGTGCCTGCGCGACGCCGCAGGCAATAATCCAGCCGAGAATGATCCAACGCGTATTCATGTTTTCTGCCGTTCTTTCGAAAGTGCCGATGAGCCAAAGCGAGTCGAGTACAATTTACCATTACCTTGAAGCTGCGGCGCGGATTTTAGCGCTGGCTCAATGAAACAATGGAGCAATGAATCTTCGCCAAACGGATCGCCAACATGATCGCCCGCAAGGACCACGCTTTGTCCCGGCGCAATGACACCACCGTGTGGCTGCTGATTTTCGGCGCATGGCTGGTGGCCAGCGTGTCCACGCTCGGCGCGTTGTTCTTCGGCGAAGTCATGCAATTGCCGGTCTGCGTGCTGTGCTGGT
>JAYVQD010000220.1:0-7844 GCA_043777275.1 Nitrosomonadales bacterium | reverse complement strand
GAGAAACCACCGCCGACGGGCGCTTCACCCTGAAGGAAGGCGAGTGCCTGGGCGCATGTGGCGAGGCGCCGGTGTTGCTGCGCAATAACAAGCAGATGCTGTGCGGGATGACACCCGGGAAACTCGATGTATTAATCGAGGAGCTCAAATAATGAGACTGCCGACCGGGCTGCCTACGGCACCGTTTGCAAAAGGCCTGTACGGCCCCGATGCCCTGATTATGAAGGACATCGACGGCGCCAACTGGCGCTTGAAGGACTACGAGGCGCGCGGTGGCTATCAGGCTTTTCGCAAAATACTCAGCGAGAAAATAACGCCGGAAAACGTGATCGCCGAGGTCAAGAAATCGGCGTTGCGTGGCCGGGGCGGCGCGGGATTCCCGGCCGGGCTCAAGTGGAGCTTCATGCCCAAACAGTATGCCGGCGCAAAATATCTGGTATGCAATTCCGATGAAGGCGAGCCGGGCACGTTCAAGGATCGCGACATTCTGCGTTACAACCCGCATAGCGTAATTGAAGGCATGACCATCGCCGCCTACGCGATGGGCATTCCCGTGGGCTACAACTATATCCACGGCGAGATCTGGGATGTGTACGAGCGCTTTGAAGAGGCGCTGGACGAAGCGCGCGCGGCGGGCTATCTGGGCGACAAGATACTCGGTTCCGATGTCAACTTTCAGTTGCATGCGCATCACGGGTTCGGCGCTTATATCTGCGGCGAAGAAACGGGTCTGCTGGAGTCGCTCGAAGGCAAAAAAGGCCAGCCGCGCTTCAAGCCACCGTTTCCTGCCAGTTTTGGTCTCTACGGCAAGCCGACCACGATCAACAACACCGAAACCTTTGCTGCGGTGCCGTGGATCATCGTCAACGGCGGCGAGGCTTTCCTCAACATGGGCAAGCCGAACAACGGCGGTACCAAGTTGTTCTCCGTTTCCGGCGACGTGGAACGCCCGGGCAATTACGAAGTGCGGCTCGGTACGCCGTTCGCGAAGCTGCTGGAAATGGTCGGCGGCATGCGCGATGGCGTCAAGTTGAAGGCGGTGATTCCCGGGGGCTCGTCGATGCCGGTGTTGCCGGCGGACATCATGATGGCGACCGACATGGATTACGACTCGATTGCCAAAGCGGGCTCGATGCTCGGCTCCGGCGCGGTGATTGTGATGAACGAAACGCGTTGTATGGTGAAGTCACTGTTGCGCTTATCGTATTTTTATTACGAAGAATCCTGCGGCCAATGCACGCCGTGCCGCGAAGGCACCGGCTGGTTGTATCGCATGGTTGATCGTATCGAGCACGGCAAGGGCCGCAACGAAGATCTCGATCAATTGAATCGCATTGCTGACAATATTCAAGGTCGCACGATTTGCGCGCTTGGCGACGCCGCTGCCATGCCGGTGCGCGCGTTTATCAAGCACTATCGAGACGAATTCCAATATCACATCGACCACAAGAAATGTCTTGTGGCGCCGTATGTTTGACGTGTGTTTTGAGTCGTAATTTTTCATGCCACTAGAAATCGAAATCGACGGTAACAAGATGGAGGTGCCGGAAGGCAGCACGGTGATGGATGCCGCGCGTCTGGCGGGCATTTACGTGCCGCATTTCTGCTATCACCGCAAGTTGTCGATAGCCGCCAACTGCCGTATGTGTCTGGTACAGGTGGAAAAAGCGCCCAAGCCTTTGCCCGCGTGCGCCACACCCGTGACCAACGGCATGAAGGTGATGACGCATTCCGAGCAGGCTGTTACGGCGCAGAAGGGGGTAATGGAATTCCTTTTGATTAACCACCCGCTGGATTGCCCGATCTGCGATCAGGGCGGCGAGTGCCAGTTGCAAGATTTGGCAGTCGGCTACGGCGGCAGCGGTTCGCAGTACGAAGAAGACAAACGCGTCGTGGTTAACAAGAATCTCGGCCCGCTGATTTCGACCGACATGACGCGCTGCATTCACTGCACGCGCTGCGTACGCTTTGGGCAAGAGATTGCGGGCGTAATGGAACTCGGCATGATCGGCCGTGGCGAGCACGCGGAGATCATCACTTTTGTCGGCAAGACAGTGGATTCGGAATTGTCGGGCAACGTAATTGATTTGTGCCCGGTGGGCGCGCTGACCTCGAAGCCGTTTCGTTACAGTGCGCGCACGTGGGAACTGACGCGTAAATCATCGATCAGCCCGCACTGTGGCCTGGGTTCTAACCTGACCTTGCAGATCAAACAAAACCGCGTCATGCGCGCGTTGCCGACTGAAAACGAAGCCATCAACGAGTGCTGGATTTCGGATAAAGATCGCTTCTCGTATGAAGCGCTCAATTCTGATCAACGGCTTGCGCGCCCGATGCTCAAACAAGACGGGGCGTGGAAAGAAGTCGATTGGCAGACCGCGCTGGATTTTGTGGCCGCCGAATTGAAGCGCATCGCAGCGGCGCACGGGCCGCAATCCATCGGCGCGCTGGCGACACCGCACCAAACGGTTGAAGAACTGCACCTGCTGCAAAAAGTGGTACGGGGTTTGGGTTCGAACAACGTCGATTTCCGCTTGCGTCAATCCGACTTCAGCGCTGACGGCAAAATGGCTGGTGCGCCGTGGTTGGGCATGAGCATTGCCGACGTGTCGCAACTGGATTGCGTGCTGGTGGTGGGCTCCACGCTGCGTAAGGACCATCCGCTGATTGCGAACCGGCTGCGGCAGTCTGCTAAAAAATCTCTAAAAATCAATATCTTGCATTCTGCAGATGATGATCTGCTGATGCGTGTGGCGAACAAGGCTATTGTTTCGCCCGCAGCGATGGTGGATGCATTGGCGCAAGTGGTGAAAGCGGCGGCGGCGGTAAAAAATGTGGCTGTGCCGTCCAGCGTGAGCACCGCAGTCGCCAGCATCACTGTTGCTGACAATGCGCAGCGCATCGCGGCAAGCCTCGCCGATGGCAAGAACGCCGCCGTGTTCCTCGGCAATTTCGCGCAACATCACGCGCAAGCCGCGCAACTGCACGCACTGGCGCAAGCGCTGGCTGAAATCATCGGCGGACGATTCGGATTTTTCGGTGAGGCCGCCAACAGCGTGGGTGGCTATGTTGCAAACGCTGTGCCCTCGAACACTGGCGCGAACGCCATGCAAATGGTTGCGAAGCCGCTCAAGGCGTACGTGCTGCTCGGCGTCGAACCGGAACTGGATATGCACGATCCGCGGGAAGCCCTATCCGCGATGAAACAGGCCGAGCTGGTGATTGCATTGAGCGCCTATCAAACCAGGGCCACGGACTACGCACAGGTGCTGCTGCCGATTTCGCCGTTTACCGAAACAGCGGGCACGTTCATCAATACTGAAGGCCGCGCACAAAGTTTCCAGGGCGTGGTGCAGCCGTTGGGCGAAACGCGTCCGGCATGGAAAGTGTTGCGTGTGCTGGGCAATTTGCTGGGTCTGGCCGGGTTCGATCAGCAAAGCGCCGACGATGTGCGTATCGAGGCATTGGGCGCTGATAATAAAAATATCAATAAAAACAATAACTTAAATATGGTTTTGGCGGGTGGGGCGGCGGCAGGTTCCGCGCTGCAACGTATTGCCGAAACACCGATTTACGCTGCGGATGCGATTGTGCGCCGCGCGCCGTCGCTGCAAAAAACGCATGATGGCTTGCCGCCGGTGGCGAGCATGAATCGTGCGCTGGCCGACCAATGGGGTTTGCGCGAGGGTGACGGCGTGCGCGTGCACCAGGGGGGCGGCGACGTGGTGGTTGCCTATGCGATAGACGATAAATTGCCGGCAGATTGCGTTCGGCTGGCCGCCGCGCGCGACGAAACCGCTGCGCTGGGCGCCGCGAATGCGCCACTCACGCTTGAGCGCGTGGCCTCACAGCAAAAGGTCGCGGTGTGAGCACAGTGTTCCAGCCCATCGTCAATTTCGGCTACTGGCTGTGGGGCTTGCTCGCGGCGGTGGTAGTTACGATTTTCGGCAACGACCTGTCGCCCTACGTGCTGTATGGCATAAAAACCCTGCTGCTGATTATCTGCATTGTGGTGCCGATCATGTTGAGCGTGGCCTACCTCACGCTGTGGGAGCGCAAAGTCATCGGCTGGATCCAACTGCGCCTGGGGCCGAATCGCGTGGGACCGATGGGACTGCTGCAACCCATCGCCGATGGCGTGAAGCTGATGATGAAGGAAATCATTATTCCTTCGGGCTCGAACAAGCTGTTGTTCGTGGCGGCGCCGGTGCTGACCATCATGCCGGCGCTGGCGGCATGGGCGGTGGTGCCGTTTGATCCTGAAATGGTGCTGGCGAACATTGATGCGAGCCTGCTCTACATCATGGCGATCACCTCGATGGGCGTTTACGGCGTGATCATCGCGGGCTGGGCGTCGAACTCCAAATACGCGTTTCTGGGTGCGATGCGCTCGGCGGCGCAGATTGTGTCGTATGAAATCGCCATGGGCTTTGCGCTGGTGGGCGTGTTGATGGCAGCACAGAGTTTGAATCTGGTGGAGATCGTCAAAGGGCAGCAGAGCGAATTTGGCGTCTTCGGCTGGTTCTGGATACCGTTGTTTCCGTTGTTCCTGACTTACCTGATCGCCGGTGTGGCGGAAACCAACCGCGCGCCGTTTGACGTGGCCGAAGGCGAATCCGAAATTGTCGCGGGCTTTCACGTTGAATATTCCGGCATGACGTTCGCGGTGTTCTTTCTCGCCGAATACGCCAACATGATACTGGTGTCGATATTGTGCGCGCTGATGTTCCTCGGCGGCTGGCTGTCGCCGTTCCCGGCCTCGTGGGGCGTGCTGGGCGCATCGAGCTTTCTGTGGCTGCTGTTCAAAACTTTTTTGGTGGTGTCGAGCTTTTTGTGGTTTCGTGCGACGTTCCCGCGCTACCGCTACGACCAGATCATGCGCCTGGGCTGGAAAGTGTTTATTCCGGTGACGCTGGTATGGATCATCGTACTCGGCGCCTGGATGCAGACGCCGTTGTGGGTGTGGTGGAAGTCATGAGGCACGGCGCATGATCGATAAAATAAGCGGATTCTTCCGCACGTTCCTGCTGTTCGAGCTGGTGAAAGGCATGATGCTCACCGGACGCTACCTGTTCGCGCGCAAAATCACCGTGCAGTTCCCGGAAGAAAAAACCCCGCAAAGCGGGCGCTTCCGCGGCCTGCACGCGCTGCGTCGTTACCCGAATGGCGAAGAGCGCTGCATCGCCTGCAAGCTGTGCGAGGCGGTATGCCCTGCCTTGGCGATCACCATCGAATCCGAGCAACGTGATGACGGCACGCGCCGCACCACGCGCTACGACATCGATCTCACCAAATGTATTTTCTGCGGCTTTTGCGAGGAATCCTGTCCGGTGGATGCCATCGTGGAAACGCGTATTTTTGAATACCATGGCGAGAAGCGCGGCGATCTGATTTACACCAAACCGATGCTGCTGTCGATTGGCGACGCCTACGAAGAACAGATAGCAAAAGACCGCGCGGCTGATGCGCGGTATCGATAGTGAACAGGGCGCGCTGACAGACCATTGAATACCCGTTCACACCACTAATAACAATGACCTTTCAAACTTTCATCTTCTATTTCCTGTCCACCGTGCTGGTGCTTGCGGCGCTGGGCGTCATTACGGCACGCAATCCGATTCATGCGGCGCTGCTGCTGGTGCTCGCGTTCTTTACTTCATCGGGTATCTGGCTGCTGCTGCAGGCGGAGTTTCTGGCGATTGCGCTGGTGCTGGTTTACGTCGGCGCGGTGATGGTGTTGTTCCTGTTCGTGGTGATGATGCTCGATATCAATATCGCCAAATTGCGCGAAGGCTTCTGGCGCTATCTGCCGCTGGGCAGCATCGTGGCGTTGGTGCTGGTGGTGGAAATGAGCCTGATCCTGATCCATCGCAAGGGCGGATTTGGCGACGTGTCGCCGCCGCCGTCGTTGCCGGCGGGTTATAGCAATACCAAGGAACTCGGCCTGCTAATTTATACCGAGTATGTGTACCCGTTTGAAATTGCCGCGGTGATACTGCTGGTGGCCATCGTCGCGGCGATTGCACTGACCTTGCGCAAGCGCAAGTTGTCGAAATATGTCGATCCGTCGGCGCAGGTCAGCATTCAGCGCAAGGATCGTGTGCGCATCGTCACCATGGCCAGCGAGGAGCGACAGGACGCTAAAGAAGGCAGTAAGGAGAGCGGCAAAGAGGGCGGCAAAGAGGGTAAAAGCGCATGATTCCACTGTCTCATTATTTGATACTGGGTGCGATTTTGTTCGCCATTTCGGTGGTTGGTATTTTTCTCAACCGCAAGAACATCATCGTGTTGCTGATGGCGATTGAGTTGATGTTGCTGGCGGTCAACATGAACTTTGTCGCGTTCTCGCATTACCTGAACGATCCGGCGGGTCAGATATTTGTGTTTTTCATACTGACGGTCGCGGCGGCGGAGTCGGCCATCGGTCTCGCCATTCTGGTGGTGCTGTTCCGCAATCTAAGCACGATCAATGTCGAGGATTTGGACCAGCTTAAGGGATAGCCCTGTACTCGCCTCAAGCCGAATAACAATATGACCGCAATGCAAAAACTCTATCTGCTCGTGCCGCTGGCGCCGTTGTTCGGCGCTATCGCCGCGGGCCTGTGCGGCTGGGCGCTGTCCCGCCGCGCTGCGCACTGGATTACCATCATCGGCATGGTGATTTGCACGGCTGCATCCGTCATGGTTTATCAGGACGTGATGGAAGGCAATCACTTCAACGGCGCGCTGTACACGTGGATGGTGTCGGGCAACGCCCGCTTCGAAATTGGTTTCCTGATCGATCCGCTGTCGGCGACGATGATGGTGGTGGTGTCGTTCGTGTCGCTGATGGTGCATATCTACACCATCGGATATATGGCGGAGGATCCCGGCTACAAGCGCTTTTTCAGCTATATCTCGCTATTCACCTTTTCGATGCTGATGCTGGTGATGAGCAATAACTTCCTTCAGTTGTTCTTTGGCTGGGAGGCCGTCGGGCTGGTATCTTATTTGCTGATTGGTTTCTGGTACACGCGACCGACGGCGATTTACGCCAATCTCAAGGCGTTTCTGGTCAACCGCGTCGGCGACTTCGGCTTTCTGCTCGGCATTGCGCTGGTGTTTATGTATTTCGGCGATCTCGATTATGTGAAAGTGTTTGCCAATGCCAAGAGCCTGTCCGCCAACACCATAGAGCTTATTCCCGGCGTCGCCTGGTCGCTGATGACAGTGATATGTATTTTGCTGTTCATCGGCGCCATGGGTAAATCCGCGCAGTTTCCGCTGCATGTGTGGTTGCCCGATTCGATGGAAGGGCCGACGCCGATCTCCGCGCTGATCCACGCCGCCACCATGGTGACGGCGGGCATTTTCATGGTGGCGCGCATGTCGCCGCTGTTTGAGTTGTCCGATACGGCACTGACATTCGTGATGATTATCGGCGCTATCACCGCGTTCTTCATGGCGCTGATCGCGACGGTGCAGTACGACATCAAGCGTGTGGTGGCGTATTCCACGTTGTCGCAATTGGGCTACATGACGATGGCGCTGGGCGCATCGGCGTACTCGGCGGCGATATTCCATCTGTTCACGCATGCTTTTTTCAAGGCGGTGCTATTCCTCGGTGCGGGGTCGGTGATTATCGCCATGCATCACGAGCAGGACATGCGCAAAATGGGCGGGCTTGCCAAATACATGCCGGTTACCTACCTCACGATGTTGATCGGCGCTTTGGCCAACGCGGGCTTGCCGCCGTTCGCGGGGTTTTTCTCGAAAGACACGATTATCGAGGCGCTGCATGCCTCACCGCTGGCGGGCTCGGGCTTTGCCTACGTGCTGGCAACAGCGGGTGTGTTGGTCGGCGG
>JAYVQD010000219.1:0-2044 GCA_043777275.1 Nitrosomonadales bacterium | reverse complement strand
TGATGGGCAGACGCTCATCGATCTCCGCGATCACGCAGCGCGCGGCTTCGACCATCGCCGGCACAAAATCCGCCATCACGCCGACGGTAAAAAAGCCGGGCTTGGGATGCGGCCGCACGCGCAGCAGCACCACATCCACACGCAACGCGCGCGAACGAATCAAGCCGGGCACGGACGACACATGGCACGGCACAATGTCCAGCACGTTCGCTGCGGCCAACACGCGGTTATTGCCCACGCCGTTCAGCCCGCGCAGGCGAAAGTGGTCGGCGTGTTCCGGCGTGAGGGTTTTGCTTGAGCTCATGCCGAAAAAAAGCTCGACCGGCGGCAGGGCGTGGCGCTGCGCCACCAGCCGGCGCGTCAGGCCCAGCGGCTCGCCCGTCCCCTGCGGCCAGGTAATAACATCGTCTGGCCGCAGAAAGGCGGTGAAATCGACCTCTGAACTGGTGCGGATTTTCAGCATGCGGCAGAGCGGATTCGCTGGGATGGATGCGCGCATCGTAATAATTCCGTCGCTTTCTGTCAATTGATTTAGATGATTTGACGAGGAGCGTGTAATACCCGTAAACTTCGGGCACCGTGTGACCTCAGTTGAGGAGAGACTCTCATGCACTCCCACTTCCTTTGTCGGCATTGCCTCGCCGCCGCCCTTGCTGCCACGCTGCTGGGGGCCGCGGGACACGCCGCCGCGCAAGCGGACGACACTAAATTCCCCACCCGCGCCATACGCTTCATCGTGCCGTTTCCGCCGGGCGGCAGCAACGACATCCTCGCGCGCTTTCTGGCCATCAAAATGAGCGAGCGCCTGGGCCAGCAGACGATCATCGACAACCGTCCCGGCGCCGACGGCATCATCGGCACCGAGCTGGCAGCGCGCGCGCCGGCCGACGGCCACACCATACTCATCGTGTCGACGAGTTATACGATGAACCCGGCGGTACACAAGCTGCCCTACGACCCGGTGAAATCACTGATTCCCATCGCGCAGATCGCGGCGGGCGGCAACGTGATCGCCACGCACCCGAGCTTCCCCGCAAAGACCGTCAAGGATCTGATCGCGCTGGCAAAAGCCAAACCGGAACAAATCCGCTATGCGTCCTCCGGCATCGGCGGCTTCAACCATTTCGGCGGCGAGCTGTTCAACATGCTTGCCGGCGTCAAGCTCACACACATTCCGTACAAAGGCGGCGGGCCGTCGATGCTCGATGTCATGTCGGGACAGGTCGAGGTGCTGTTCGGCACCTTGATCCAGGCGCTGCCGCATATCCGTTCCGGCAAATTAAAGCCGCTCGGCGTCGGCTCCGCCAGGCGTTCGCCGCTGCTGCCGGATGTGCCCACGATGGCCGACAGCGGCGTGCCGGGCTACGACGGCTCGATATGGTGGGGCGTGCTCGCACCCGCAGGCGTGCCGGCGCCGGTGGTAACCAGACTTAACAACGACATCAACGCCATTCTGCGCGAGCCGGATATGGCCAAGCGCCTTTCCGCCGAGGCCGCCGAACCGGCGATCACCACGCCCAGAGCATTCGGCGAACTCATCATCAACGATCTCGCGAAGTGGAGCCGCATCGCGAAGCAGGCAAACATACGCGCCGAATAACGTTCGTCCACGGCGCACACGGAGCAACCCATGGATACCGCCCACGCCAAACACCATGCGCCCGAGCAAACACTCGACGCATTCATCGATCTTTCGCAATCGCTGCGCTGGGCGCAGGTGCCCGACGCCACCCGCGCCAGCGTGCGGCGCGAGTTGCTCGATTATCTCGGCGCGGCAATCGCCGGACGCGCAGCCGCAGGGTTTCCGCCCTGGCTCAAGGTGCTGGTGGACATGGGCGGTCGGCCGGACGCGCGCGTGATCGGCGGGCCGCGCGTGCCGGCGCCGACGGCCGCACTGTGCAACGGCTACTACGGCCACGTACTCGAATTCGACGACACGCACGACGAGGCCGTGCTGCACGCCGGCTCGGCGGCGATACCCGCCGCTTTCGCCGCGGCGGGACTACGTGGCGAAGTGAGCGGAAAGGAATTCTGCGAAGCCGTG
>JAYVQD010000218.1:0-2045 GCA_043777275.1 Nitrosomonadales bacterium | reverse complement strand
CGCGGCCATGGCGAGCGACTTGCAAAAGTGGGCGAAGGTGGTGGCGGTGGCGGGGATCAAGATCAAGTAGGACACCGCACAAAACGAATATCCCCTCGCCCCGCATGCGGGGAGAGGGTGAGGGAAGGTGGCGTTGTCAGCGATAGATGAAATTATTATAAGTATTTGTTTTTAAACAATATTTTAAATAAACAAATCATGCCCAGACTCAACGGAAAAGTAGCCTTCCTCACCGGCGGCGGCGCAGGCATCGCTAAATGCAGCGCGCTTGAATTCGTCAAAGAAGGCGCGCGCGGGGTTGCCATCGTCGATATCAACGAAGAGGCCGGCAAACGCGCCGAACAGGAAATCAAAGACGCAGGCGGCGACGCCATCTTCATTCAAGCCGATGTCACGCAGGACACCGCCGTCAAACAAGCCATCGATACCGCCGTGGCGAAATTCGGCAAACTCGATGTGCTGGTCAATTGCGCGGGCGGCTCCGTGCTCGAAGACGTGCCCGTGCATGAGATGAGCCTCGACATCTGGCACAAAACCATCACGCTGAATCTGTTGCATCCGTTTCTGGTGTGCAGGCACGGCATCCCGCACCTGATAAAGAACGGCGGCGGCTCGATCATCAACTTTTCATCGATGGTCGGCATGACCGGACTCTACCGCCCTGCGTACGCCGCGGCCAAGGGCGGCATCATGTCCTTCACCAAAACCCTCGCTGCGCAATACGTGCGACACAACATCCGCGCCAACGCCATCGGCCCCGGCAGCATACGCACCGAGCGGCATTTAAAGCGCTATCAGAACAAGGAATGGATGCTGAACGACAAACCCACCGGCGCGGCAAAAGAACGCCAGATCGTGCAGAAGCTGTATCCGTTTTCGGTGGGGGACCCGATTGATATCGCGAATATCGTGGTGTTTCTCGCGTCGGACGAATCGCGGATGTTGACGGGGACTACGATTGCGGCGGATGGCGGGCGGTCTTCTTATCTGCGGATTTATGCGGGGGAGGAGTGAGTGTAGTCAAACGCTCAATGAACATTCCTAAAGTAATCGACGTTGCGTGCGTCCTCAATTTTCATATTTTGAATATTCTTCCTTTTGCCACATAGTTTTCCTGATACCAACTATCGCAACTGCAAAGTCTCGATTATTAGATTCAATTTGAGCAATGTAATACCACCAGAAATCTGCAGTGTTGCCGATTTTCTGAAATTGCGATGATTTCATTGCAAATAGCCTGTCATCCGCGCGAGATCGGATTGCTGGGGTGCTTTCAGAAATGTGTCTACGAGCTTGGGCAAGGCAGTCACGGGCTAGGCGTACGCATTCGTGTGCGGCTGTGGCCGAAACCACTGTTGACGGTATTTGTATTTTTGACGAGTCGTAGCGAATATCGGTATACATCGAAGGTTGTCGTCCAAGTTTTAGATCGACCATCAATTCCACTGAAGGCATAACATCGTCGCGTAGGCTGGGACTCGCTAAAAGCATGACGCTCAAGGTGGCCACGATTTTTTTGAGTGATCTTCCATTGCTCGACGAATGGTTGTGTTGATTGCGGAATTACTGAGGTCTCGGCCTCGGGCGTCGAAGGCTTGAAGTGCTTTGCCAGCCTCTTCAATTGCTGCAACGGATAGAAAGTAGGCTCGTGCCGCATGTCCGCTTGCGCAAAGCTGAGTGGCTTCTTCAAGAAGCTCGCCAGCATTCTGAAGTGCGGCTGCACTGTAGTCGCGCAGCAGGTCAGGGTTAAATCTGAATTCGTTATCACTCATGTATGTAGGAATGCCTCGTAGGGTTAAGTTGTTGGAATTAACGGTAGCTCCGTCGGAGCAAGGTGTGATCACGATTAGTGTGGCAGAATTCTCTACGTTGATTTCATCGATTTAAGAACTTCTGTAAAATGGAACCTACATGCCCGCCACCAAAACCATCTTCTGGTTCAACGACGGCAAAACCCCGAACGTCGCCGACTCCCTCGACAAAAACAAAGAAATCTCCCTGCATCGCCTCGACTTCAAAGGGCCGGAGGCGGATAACTGGGGTGC
>JAYVQD010000217.1:0-2047 GCA_043777275.1 Nitrosomonadales bacterium | reverse complement strand
CGTACCGCCCGGCTTACCGTTGCGTAATGCACCTCAAAGTGTTCCGCGATCTGCTGCATCGTGTAGTCCCCTGTTGCATAGGCCGCCGCGATAGCTTGATTGCGGTCACTCAGCTTGTTCGCGTAATACGACAGCGGCTTGGCCGCTGGACGGCGTTGCGAGCGCGGGATTTCACCGCTGGCCGCCTTGTCCGCGTGTTTTTGCATGCGCTTCAAGAACGCATCATCGCCGAGGAATACCTGGCCACGCAAATTCTCCCAAACCGTGGGCAGGCCGACGCCTTGGCGCACGAATTCGATGTATTTTTTGACCGCGCGCGTGCGCTGGCTTGAGAATTGCGCCAGCAGCCAGTCTGTGTGCAGCCAAACCGGCGCCGGCTGCGCACCGGTCATCGCGTGATACGAACTCCACGGCCAGCGCGCGGTATCGCGCACCATGCGCGCCCGTACGGGGTTGAGCACGACGTAACGCGCCAATTCCAGCAGATAGCTGTCTTTGTCCACCAGGATGGCCTTGAAACGACCCTGAAAGACGTGCCCTACCCGGCTGTGCGTGCGATTGATCGTCTGCGTATAGACGCCATTGAGCTGGCGCATGCCCAGCGAGAGGTTGCCTTCCACCGTTTCCACAACCAGGTGGTAGTGGTTGTTCATCTGGCACCAGGCATGCACCCTCCAGTTGAAGCGCTTGCACACCTGAGCGAGAATCTCCAGCCAGGCCAGACGATCGGCATCCCCCATGTAAATATCCTCGCGCCGGTCGCCGCGCGAAGTAACGTGGTAAAGGCCGCCAGCCAGTTCAATACGCAAGGGTCGGGACATGTGGGTATTTTACAGGGTGGGGTGTGTTAATGCAAGACTTGACCCCTTCCCTATGAATGACACGCAGAACGTCTATAACCCATTGTATCTGATGGGAAATTATCTTTTTAGTCGGAATTACTGTAACCCGCTGGTGTCGAAAAATTTTACACAGTTTACCAAGTTGCAAGAGAGAATCATTAAAACTTAAATAAAAACAAATACTTACAAAGTTGGTATGAAATATGCGTGCTCTAATCCTGCCAAGTTAGTAACTGAGATTGCGTAACACCCATTTCAATTCGACGACGCGCTCGATCCACCGCATTCCTATCAGGAGGTTCCATGAAATTCAGTAAATGCGCACTTGCAGCCGCTCTGCTGTCGATTTCGGCTGCATCCACTGCTGTCCCGATTAACTCCGCCACGACCGTCCTAGGTGGCACCCCGTTGACCAACTTCGAAGGTTTTGCCGAAGGGACGCTGATGCAGAATCAGATCGCTGGCGTGACTTTCGGGCAGACGCCGTTAGCAGGCAGGCCCCAAATCGATAATTCGCCCTTTCTTTTTGGCTATGGAGCGTCATCAGGCGTTGGCGTTTTGACCGGCAGCTTGGAAGGCGGTTATCCTTTTGTGACTGTCGCCGGCTTGACTATGACCTTTGCCGTTCCGGTGCGCGCTGCGGAGGTTTTTTTCTCCGACACCGCTGCGTTGGGAACCTACACGATATCCGCCTTTGACGCGAGCAACGCACTTCTGGAAAGTTTTGTTTTAGGCGGGACCAACATTGCGCGCTACGTTGGCTTTCAGTTCGGTTCCGCACAGATTTCCAGATTTGTGGTTGGACAGAGCAGCGCTTTCGGTGATGCCTTCGCGATCGACGATCTGCGGGTTGCTACGAACCAAGTGCCCGAACCGTCGTCCTGGGCTTTGATGGCTATGGGGTTCGCTGCCTTGGCTGCTTTGCGCCGCCGCCGCCGTTAGTTCTCCGTTCTTCTCCATCGATAGGGGAGCCGATACCTCTCCTGTCGGGCGCATGGAGTCAATTTGAATATGGATGGGTGGCCCGGACTCCGTGGCCACCCATTTTATTGCCACCCACACCTTTATTTAGACGCTCGCTCGGCACTGGGCACTGGGCACAAAAGGCACAAAAGGGTCTACCATAGAAATTGTGGATGACACCCGTCGGTAAGAAGCGTAGCATTTTTGACTGACGGGGGTGTGGCTCATGGGGTCCGTGGTTT
>JAYVQD010000216.1:0-7865 GCA_043777275.1 Nitrosomonadales bacterium | reverse complement strand
ATGCCTCGACCCCCACCAGCGTGCCATCCGCGATGGCGCGTTGCGGCTGGTAATGCAACACCAGTTGATGGTTATCCAGCGCCCGCCGCAGTGCATCGGCCACGTCGGCACGGCGCACAGCGTTGATGGTGAGGTCTTGACTGTAGTAATGAAAGCAGTTGCGACCGACCTCCTTCGCCCGGTACAGCGCGCTGTCAGCAGCCTTGAACAGGGAAATCGCGTCATGCCCATCGTCGGGATAGGTGCTGATGCCGATGCTGGCCTGCCAAAACAATTCAAAATCGCCTGTGATAACGGGCGTCGCCGATTCGCTCAGAATGGTTCGCGCTAGTATCGCCGCGTCCTCACGCAGCGCGATATCCGGCATCAGCACGACAAACTCATCGCCGCCCATGCGCGCCACAATATCTTCCTCGCGCACGACGCACCGCAGGCGCTTGGCAACCTCGCGCAGCAGCACATCGCCCACGTCGTGCCCCTTGGTATCGTTCACCTCCTTGAAGTGGTCCAGATCGACGAACAGCACCGCGAAGCGCGATTGCGTGCGTTTCGCGCGCGCGACCGCTTGCGTGATGTCTTCAATCAGCCCGCGCCGGTTGGGCAGGCCCGTGAGATCGTCATGCACGGCCAAATCGCGCAGCCGCAGGTTGGAATCATTCAATGCGTTCTGGGCCAGGCGCCGTTCGGCAATTTCCTGCTCAAGCCGCGTCTGGCTCACCTCCAAATCGTGCTTCCTCACGGTGGTGGCGCTTAGCTGAAACAGCATTTGATTGACGTGAGCGCTGATGTCGCGCACTTCCCGCGCGCCTTGCGGTTCGACGCGCACATTCAGGTTGCCGGTGTCGTGTACCACGGCCAGCATGGCGCGCAGCTTGCGCACGGGAATCACCACGCTCCACCGTGCATACAGCGCCACCGCCGCCACGGCGCCCAGCAACATCAAGGTCAGCACCACGGTGAACAACGCAACGTGATTCAACGCGCCCAGGATGCCTTCTTTCGCCACCTCCACGGTCCGCAGCGCCAACACCTGCACGCTGTGGTCGAGCAGCGCGTCGAGTTCGTCACGCAACCCGGTTTCCGTGGCTCTCTGCGCGCGCAATGCCGCATCGCGCTCCAGCAGCGTCTGTATGTCTCTGACCCCCGTGCCCAACTGACCGCGGATCGCTTCAAGCAATTGCCGCAGATCGGACGAGAGGCGCATCTTGTCCAGAGCGGTCAAGTTCACATTGAAAGAGGCTATCTCACGATAAATCGATTCGCGCGTCCGCGGGTTTTGTGTGCGCAGGAATTCCGACAAGTTGAACACAATCTGCTCGGCGTCGGTTTCAAGCCGGGTCGCGGCCCACATTGTTCCGGCAGGCAGATTGCGCAAGGGGCCATCTGTCAGCAGGTCGGTCTTGACGCGCTGATCCAGACTTTTGAAATTCTTGTATATCCCGGCTAGCAACTTTTCGATTTCAATACGCCGCCCGACAATCGCCAGTGAGGTCAGTTCATACTTATTGAATAACGCAGCCCCTTTTTCGGCATAGCCGGTCTGCGTCAAGTCGCTCTGCGCGGCGCCGCGATAGCGAGTCATGTGTTGCTTGAAATCCGCGCTATGCTTTGCTACCCGCTCGCGCATCTCGGGTACCGGCGAGGCCAGGAATTCCTGTAGGGAAACGGCCATCCCTCGCATACTGAGCTGCATTTCCAATGCGGAAATCAGCATGACCTGATCGTGTTGCGCCATACCCTGCACGCGGTTGCGCGCATCGGAAATCGCAAGGTAGGCGACCCCCCCGAAAATAATCACGGCCGCCAGCAACGTAGCGACACCCGCTGCCGCTACGTGGGTAAGCCTTAAGGTGACTAATTTTTCCTTGATATTCATGATCTATTGATCTTTCCATATTTCATTACACCGCTCGGGCTGAGCTTGTCGAAGCCTTGCTACCCTTCGACAAGCTCAGGGCGAACGGATTTGGTTTGTCACGATTTATGGAAAACTCAATAAGCATCGCTGCGCCGGAGGCCCGCACAGCGTGTGACGGTCGCTGAAAGCGGGATACCGGCTGGGACATGCCGAAAATATACACGCGCGGTTGAGCAGGCGGCAGGGAACATTTACCTAAATTTAAATATCCTGTAAAAACAAATACATATCTAAGTTTTCGTCTATCGTGCGCACCCGTGTGGCAAGCGTTTCGATTTGCGCGTCGCGCAACGGACGCGCACCGCGCCGGAAACATTCATCGAACTTTTGCTGCACCTCGGCATCGCTCACCGGCATCTCAAAACTGCCCGGCACATGTTCCGCACGCGTTGAAATGTCACCGTGCGTGGTGGTGCGCATGCGCATCACGATGGGGCCGCGCGTGCCTTTTTGCGTGTCGTCGATATGCACATTGATCTTGCCGACGTGGCGGTTGATCTCGTTATCACGCGCGGCATCTTCCTGTATCTCGGCCAACCCCAGGCGACGGCGCACCAGCAAACACGCAATCGTGTAACGCACGCTGATCTGCGCCGCCACTTGCGCGTCACCGCCCGGATCGTAGGCATTGCCGACCAGTCGCGCGGTGTACGGCGGCATCGTCACATCCACCGATAACACGTCATCCGCTTTCAGGTCGTAGCGATGAATCAACGCCAGCGCGCCCGCGATGCTGGAGTGATTGGCGCCGCAGCTAGGGTACATTTTGATCGAACCCAGCACGTTATCGAAGCGGCTGCCGAGTTGATCGAGTATCAGCGCGGCGTCACCGCCCTGATACATGGTGAATAAGCCGAATTTCCCCTCGATGGCCTGCGCCGGACCGGTGATGCCGCGTTGCGCCAGCAGCGCTGCCTGCACGCCCGCGCGCGCGGCGAACGCCGACATCATGCGCTTGGAGAGCGACGGATCAATATTCGCCTGTTGCGTGCCCGACGCCTGCATAAAAGCAATGCCCAGCGCGTGCCGTGTTTGCAGCACATTCAGTTTCAGCAAGCGCGCGCACGCGGCCGCCGCGCCAAACACACCGTAAATCGGCACGTAATGAAATCCGGCGTTAGGCACGTCGGCGGCGGCGGCCAGACGATAGGTCAGATCAGCGCCGATCACGTACGCGGCCAGAAAATCCCTGCCCGAAACATGCAGCCGCTCGGCCATGGCCAACGCCGCCGGCAGCACGGTGATGTTCACATGCACCGACGCGCCGCTGCCGATACCGTCGTAATCGAGCGCCGCTGACGTCATGCCGTTGATAAACGCAGCGGACATCGCGGGCAGGTGTCCGCCGTAAGCCCACGCGCAGCTGTCCGCGCGCCCGCCTTCGTCAACCAGCAGCGCATGCGCTTCGCGGCAACCCGGCGCGTCCGACCCTGCCCACGCCACCGCCAGCGTATCGAGCATAAAGCGCTTGGCGGCAGCCAGCGACGCTTCAGGAATCGCCGCGTACGGCGTTTCGACGATGTGTTGCGCGAGACGATGGGTAACGGTGAGCGCGGCCTCGTTTAGCACAGCCGGCGCGGCAGGATCATTCATGGCTGCATTCCCCTGTTCACTGTTCTCGGTTTTGTTCTCAGTTTTGCTCAGTTTTGCTCAGTTTTGTTTAATGCGCGCTTCTTTCACCAGCCTGGTGAACTTCGCGATATCGGATTTTATCTTGACGGAAAAATCCTCCGGCGTGCCGCCCGCCACCTCTGCGCCAATATTCAAAAACCGTTCTTTTACCTCGGGCCGGTTCAAGCCGCGCACCACATCGCGATTCAAGCGGCTGACAATCGCCGCCGGGGTATTCGCGGGCGCGAGCAAACCCTGCGGCGATATCGATTCAAAACCCGGCACGGTGGCTGCAATCGGCGGCACGCCCGGTAACAGCGTCGACGGTTGCAGACTCGCCACGCCCAGTACGCGCAGCCGTCCCGATTTGATGTAAGGCAACGCCGACCCGGCATTGGGAAACATCAACTCCACTTCACCGCCCATCAAACCGATCACCCCCGGCCCGGTGCCTTTGTAGGCGACCTGCACAATGTTTAATTCGAGCAGGCTTTTGAATAACTCGGCCGCCAGATGCGGATTCGCGCCGAGCGTGCCCGCCGCGTAATTCAGTTGGCCGGGCCGCGCTTTCACCAGCGTAATGAGTTCCTTCACCGTTTTGACGGGCAACGACGGATGCACCACCAGCACGCTCGGCGTGCTCACCGCCAATGCAATCGGCGCGAAATCCTTCACCGCGTCCCACGGCACACTGCGAAACAGCGGCAATATCCACAGCGGACTGCCTTCCACCAGCAAGGTGTAGCCATCCGCCGGCGCCTTGGCCACGATTTCACCGGCAATGGAGCCGCGATTTTCGACGATCACCTGTTGCCCCAACGCTTCAGACAACACCGGCGCCACCAGCCGCGCCACCACGTCCGAGCCGCCGCCGGGCGCCAGCGTGACAATGCGCACCAGCTTGTTGGGATAGCCCTGTCCTGAGCTTGCCGAAGGGTCCTGCGCCACACTCATCAACGGCATGCTCAACAACACCAGCGCCCAACCCTGTCGTAATTGCAATCGCATCGCATATTCCTCCCGGCAATGAGCCCGAATGGTAGCGCGAGTCTGCCCTCAGAGACGCACGAACGCCTGCCAGCACCTGCAAGCGCGAACGGAAACGCGATGATGTAAAGCCACGTTTGGCGACTTCGCTCCCTCAATTAGAAAACAACATAAGTATTTGTTTTTATTGAAATTTTTAATCACCTCATCAAGCAGAAACCATCGTCCCGCGTGCGCAATGCGCACCACCGCTTCCCCACGAGAGCCGCCGGGCTGCGCAGACGCGTCGGGGAATTCGGCGAGGACTATCTGAGTCCTCGCGCCTTTGCAATTTGCGAGGGCGAGTTCCGCAGCCGCCCGCTGCGTCGAGTAGCGCAGGCAAGGGCACACTTGAAGCGGAGCATCACGACCAGACATACGGCGCAATGCGCTTCGCTTATTGACGCCCTACGCGTCAATATTTCCATTAGTCATCCGTTGACAATCTAAACTTTGTGGCTCTCGACCAAAACATGCACGCATAGATCGGCCCCATTGACGCGTTGCCTGTTTCAAACTCAAGACGCACTGTGTCACCCGTCGTATCGGATTGAACGCACGCTATTTCCGTTGGGATAAACCCGGCAGTGGCAGGTGGCAAAGTCCGCACCCGGCAAATTGAGTTACGGCTCCGGCGGCGTGGGATCAAGCAACCATCTGGCGAGCGAAATGTTCAAATCGATGGCCGGCATCAACATGATTCACGTGCCGTATAAAGGCGCGAGCATTGCGCTCACCCACATCCTCTCCGGCGAGATCGATGTGGTGACCGTCACCGTGCCGGCAACGATTCCGTTTATCAACGGCGGCAAACTGCGCGGGCTGGCGATACTCGCCACCGCGGGCGTGCGCCCCGACATCGTGGAGCGGCTCAACAGCGAACTGCGCAAAATCATGCACGCGCCGGAAACCGTCAAGCAGCTCAACCGTGTCGGCATCGATGCTGTCACCAGCACGGCGGCGGAGTTTCAAGCGTTTATAAAGACCGATGCGGAGCGCTGGGCCAAAGTCATCAAAGACGCGAATATTCGTATCGAGTAGGCCGCGCGATGCTGTTTATTTTGCCGCCGACGCCGCCGGCGCTGCGCTTTTTAGCGCTTCGAGTTTTTTCAGATCAATCGCGGCGATCGCCTGCTTCAGCTCGTTCATCTCAATCCCGTTGCCGCGAATTTCAACAATGAAACGTCCGCCGACGATCATGTCCACCTCGCCGCGTTTGTCTTTGTGGTTCCATTTTTCGTGCATCTTGCGTCCATTGACGGTGGATGTTTTTTCGTAGCCTGAGTCGGACTCCCGGTCGATTTCGACCATCGCCCACGCGGCGCCCGCCATGCCCGCAAAGCCGCTCATCGATCCGGCGTCGGTGATCTTCAGACGCAGCCGCGTGTTCGCGCCGTTGCCGTAGCGCGCCTGCGCGTGCGACACCTTCACGCCCATGGCGCCGGCTTTCTCACCGGACGCTTCACCGCGCCGCAGACCGCCAATGGATTCCGGCAGCAGCGCCCTCAACTCGCGAAAATCCACCGGCTCCACCGCGCCCTTGCCGTCACCGCCGCCCATCATGGCGCCCAGCGCACCCGCCGCCGCTGCCATCGCGTCCGCGCCCTGCTTCATCGCCTCCTGCGGCGTTTGCGGCACGCCGGATTTACGCGCCTTCGCGACCTCTTCCATTTTTTTCGCGGCTTCGGCCATTTGCGCGGCAGCGGCCTCGGCGGCTTGCTGCTCTTTGCTCTTGCCGCAGCCGCTCAACAACATCGCGCACGTTAGTGCTATCGACACCGCTGCCAACCTACCTGTTCCTACGCGCATAGCCAGCTCCGTTATGATGTTTACTGTATCAATGGTGTGATGCGAGACCAGCGTTGTCAATGGCAACGGGTTACACCGACTACCGCTTGCGATAAATTTCCCTGCGATGTCCAATCGATAATGCCAGCACCTTGAGCCGACCGTCGCTAATTTCACAAATCACGCGAAAATCGCCGATGCGGTAGCGCCACAAGGCTGACAGTTCCGCGTTCAACGGTTCGCCAAAATGCCGCGGGTTTTTGCACCCCTCAATCCGGTCGTCAAGCCAATCAAGAATGCGCGCGGCGACCGGCTTGTCGAGCTTACCCAGTTGCTTTTGTGCGAACGCCGAGATTTCAACCGTCCAGGCCAAGCGCTTTCCTGACCTGGGCGATGGATTTGGCCTTGCCGCCCGATTTTGCGTTCGCATCGCGCGCGCGTTGCGCGAGCACCGTGTCTTCCTGGTCTTCAAGGTAGCGGATCACCGCTTCGCGCACCACCGAACTCTTGTTGCTGCCTTTGGCGGCGGCGACTTTGGCAACGCGGTCTTCCAGTTCCTTCTCCAGCCTTAAAGCAAGCATGATCGGTCTCCGGGAAAAGTGTGATGGAGCGTCAGACATTGTATAACACACACGCCATACCCGCAATCAGCGGTGGTAGGGTGCGCACGGCGCACCGTCTACGTTCGCACCGCGTGCGCGGTGCGCACCCTACCGTTACCGTTCGCCCCAAGGATGAAGCTGATATTCTCGGAGCGGTGGTCGGGCCAATCGGGAATTACCGTAGCCGGAAACCACTATCAACCCGCCAAATACTCCCGAAGCCGCTCGACCGGATACGCATAGCCGACAGCGCTAAAGGGAATGCGGTTCAGCCGATAATGGAGCTGACCCAAATCAACGCTCGCCAAGCCGCCGCCGTCTTGCACCTGCCATCCGAGATGAAACCGGATGTCGTTCATCGAGCCCAGCACGCTGCGGTTGCTGGAACGGGTGCAGCGGATCACGCGGCAAGCCTCCAGCATCCGTTCGATCTGCGTTTGAGTGAACTCGTCCCGCAACAGCGCCTTGAACAGGCACTGACCGAAGATCTCGTCCAGGCGCTCGAACTCTGCTTTCTTTAGCCCCGGCACGAATACCGAGTACAAGGTTTTGTCGTGCGTGAACAGCACGCACTTGCGCCGATCGATCCGCAGCAGGTTGGCGTGCCAACTCTCGCCGGAAGCTGACGAGTCAATGAGGCGATCCGGGATTTCCGCCAGCAGCTTCTGTGTGCAATGGATTAAGGATGGCATGGATTTGGATTCACTCCCTGCGTCGGTTCGGATATTCGGAATTGCCTTTCATTTGGCGCAATACGCTCACCCTATTGAGCGCCTACTCGGACTGCGGTCTGGACACTTTAAAGCGTCGCCAAATACTCTCTAAAAGCTGTTAACTCTTCAGGAATCTGCGCGCCATCTCGCGCCCACGCCACGAACACTGCCTGGGTTAAGGCTGGAGCTCCGGCAAATCCGACCGTA
>JAYVQD010000215.1:0-7865 GCA_043777275.1 Nitrosomonadales bacterium | reverse complement strand
GGCTGCCGATGCCGGAGGTGGCGTACTGCATGTTGCCGGGCTTGGCTTTGGCCAAGGCGAGGTACTCGTTGAGGTTTTTCGCGGCCACGCCGGGATGCGTGATGATGATGTTTTGCAACGACACCATCAGCCCGATGGGGGCGAAATCTTTGTGCGGTTCGAACGGCACTTTTTGTATCGCCGGGCTGACGATCAGAATACCGATGTGGCCGAGACCGACGGTGTGGCCGTCGGGTTCGGCGTTTTTCAGCAGATCCAGTGAGATCAGGCCGTTTGCGCCGGGGCGGTTATCGATGATGATTTGCCTGCCCAGCGCGGCGGTGAGCTTCGGTTGCAAAATGCGCCCCACCAGATCAGTAGCGCCGCCCGGCGGATTGCCGACGATGAAGCGGATGGATTTCGTCGGCGACCACTCCGCAGCGTGTGCAGCGCAGGTAAACAGGGCGGTGGCCGCGGCCGCGACTACGGCAGATCGGCGCATTTTTTTAAATTTGTGACAAACCGATTCCGTTCGCCCTGAGCCTGTCGAAGGGCAGCAGGGCTTCGACAAGCTCAGCCCGAACGGTGTAATGTATTTGGGAAATACCATTAGTTCGACTTATACAAGCCGGCGGTTTTGATGACTTTTTCCCATTTCACGGCTTCTGACTGGATGTATTTGGCGAAGTCGGCCGGCGTGCTGGGGGCGACATCCATGCCCTGACGGAACAGAAAGTCTTTCACGTCCGGCAGCACCAGTATGGCGATGATTTCTTTGTTTAGCTGGTTGACGATGGGTTGCGGCGTTTTGAGCGGCACCATGTAACCGTACCAGTTGTTGGCCTCAAATCCGGCCACGCCTGCTTCGGCGATGGTGGGAACCTCCGGCAGGATCGACCAGCGTTTGACGGTGGTGACGCCCAACGCATGGATCTTGCCGGCTTTGACGTGCTGCACCGCGCTGGCTGCGGTGGCAAAGATCATGTGGATGTTGCCCGCCAGCAAATCGATGATGGCCGGGCCGCCGCCTTTGTACGGCACGTGGGTGATTTTGACGCCGGTTTGAATATTAAACAGTTCAATCGCCAGATGGCCGGTACCGCCGATGCCCGACGAGCCGGCGTTGAGCGGTTTTGCTTTCGCCTGCGCGATCAACTCCTTCACCGTTTTGGCATTGGCGGAGGCATGGGTAACCAGAATGTTGGTGGAATCGGCCACGCGAGTGAGCGGCGCCAGATCTTTTAGCGGATCGAACGGCAGCTTTTTGTAGAGGCTGGGGTTGATCGAAAATGACGCAATCGAGCCGAGCAGCAGGGTGTGACCATCGGGCACGGCGTTGACGGTGAGTTCGGTCGCAATGTTGCCCGCAGCGCCGGGACGATTATCGATGACGACGGTTTGGCCCAGGCGCTCAGAGAGCTTGGCTGCAATCGCGCGCGCAGCGGTATCGGTGCCGCCGCCGGGCGCGAAGCCGACCAACATGCGCACCGGCTTGGTGGGAAACGTTTGTGCCAGTGTCGAAAACGGCGTGGCCGCGCAAAGCGTGATGGCGCCCAGCAGCGGATACAGTGCGTTGAATGGAGTGGTCATGATTTTTCCTTGCGGTGTTCGTTAAATATCGTTTAAAAACAAATAGTTACAGTGTTTTGAGTAAAAAGTATTGTGCATTGCCGTCGTCGCGTAGCGGTGGTGCGGCGGGGGCAATGCCTGCGAGGTGGAAGTTGATACCGAAAATGGAGCGTGTTTTTACCACATTATGTGCAGTGTCGCTATGCGTTGCCTGCGGTGTGACGCGGCAGGCGTAAAGTATCGGAATAAGTTGCCATCGTCGCCAACGACGGCGCTGGCGACAGCTAGCCGGAATCTTCCTCAACTTTTGGGTGGGGGTAATCATGTTCAAACGAATGCTGATGCCGTGTTTGACCGTCAGCGCCGCGCTGATTTCAGCCAGTGTGAGCGGCGCGGCGGAAGAAGAAGGGCTGTCGCTGGGCAGCAAACATTGGTCACCCACGATATTCTCGAAATCCGGTTTTGGCACCGCCAACGCGGTTGCGGAAGCACGTCTGACGCGCAGCGCGCTTGAAGGCTGGTGCGCGAATTGGTCTCCGGACGATAAACGCTGTGTCGCGCAGACCCTTGCCGCAGAGGCGAAGCAAACGTACCGCGCCAGCGCGGATTGTCTCGCGGGCCGCATCACCAACGTGGATGACCCTACACCTTTGCGGGTGTGTGGGACAACCGTGACATCGGCGGCGGGCGCACGCGCTGGCGTGATGCCGGGGGCAAAATCGTCGGGCGTGACAATGCCAGTGGCGGGCTCGGTATTTCGGCCAATTGGGAAGTGCTGTGTCCCGGCCCGCTGAAGTTCAGCCGCACGCAGAATGCCGCTGCGGCGGCCAAAGCGACGCAGCCCGTTCAGCCCACGCAGCCATCCCAGCCGGCAGTGACCGCAGCGTTCGCCGTGGGCGAAGCGGTCGAGGCACGCTACGGACGCGAGTGGATTTCCGGTCGCGTCAACAGCATTCGGCAAAGCAAAGGCGCGCAAGGCCCCGAGCTGGTGTACGAAGTGATGCTGGAGAACGGTAAGCGCGGCATGCTGCCTGCGCGCATGGTGCGCAGGGTGGGCGGGTAATCAGGCCGGGTTCATTCCACCTTGGCGCCTGACTCCTTAACCACCTTCGCCCAGCGCGCGACTTCGGAGCGCACATGCGCGCTGAATTCATCGGGCGTTGTTGCCAGCGGATCAAAGCCGTTGGCAACGAGCCGTTCGCGCAGATCGGGTGTCATGGTTTTGACCGTCGCGCGGTGCAGCGTGGCGATCACCGGCTTGGGCGTTGCGGCGGGCACGGCGAGACCGAACCACGAGGTGACGTCAAAATCGGTCATGCCGGATTCGATCATGGTCGGCACGCTGGGTGCGCTCACGGCGCGCGCGCGTGAGGTGACGGCCAGCGCGCGCAGCTTGCCGCCTTGGGTGTGCGGCAGCACCGTCGGCAGATTGGCGAAGGTAAGCTGAACTTTGCCACCGAGCAGATCGGGCAGCGACGGGCCGAAGCCTTTGTACGGGATATGCACTATCGACAGCCCCGCGCGCAACTTGAACAACTCCATCGACAGATGATCGGAAGAGCCCGCGCCGGGGGTGGAAAAATTAAACTGTCCCGGTTTTGATTTGACCAGCGCGATCAGTTCCTTGACGGTGGTGGGGCCGAGCGATGGATTCACCACCAGCATATTGGGCACGCCGGCAATTTGCGTGACACCGGCGAAATCGCGCACCGGGTCGTACGGTATTTTTGAATACATCGCAAAGTTGATCGCCAGCGTGCCGATGCCGCCGACCAGCACGGTGTAGCCGTCGGCCTGCGACTTGGCGGCGATGTCGGTGCCGATGCCGCCGTTGGCGCCGCCGCGATTGTCGATCACGATCGGCTGGCCGAGATTTTCAGACAGCTTGGGCATCACCAGCCGCGCCACGATGTCCGTGCCGCCGCCGGGCGGGAACGGCACCAGCATGCGTACCGGACGATTCGGGTAGTTCGCGGTTTGCGCCGTTGCGGCGAGCGGCGTAATGGAGAGCGCGGCAATGGGTAACAGCAAGGCGTGTCGGATATTCATGGGGGTCTCGTATATTATTGTAAGTATTTGTTTTAATTGACTATTTTATTTAAGTTCAAGCGTGCCATGATGCAGCGTCTGTATCAGGTTGCACGCGCATGCGGCTTGAGCCGCACCAGGTCCTCGGCACCAGTTGCAATCATCGGCACGCCCTTGCACTGCGTGCGATGCATGATGCGCCGCGATTTCGGATCGAACGCATCGCGCCGGTGCATCGCGCAGCGGTTGTCCCAGATCAACACGTCGCCGAGCTGCCATTGATGGCGCCAGGTGAATTCAGGTTGCGTGGCGTGCGCCCATACTTCGTTGAGCAGCGCTTCGGATTCCTCCAGCGACAGGCCGTTGATAGTCGAATACGGCCGCCGTCCGAGATAGAGCGCGTGGTGGCCAGTGTCTTCGTGCCGGCGGATGATCGGGTGGCTGGGGCCGGGCGCGGTGCGGATATCTTCTTTGCCGGTGTAGCCGGGGCGCAGTTGGCCGCCTGAGGTGTAACGCAAATCGTTCTTGATGGTTTTGCCGGCGATGCGTGCGCGCAGTGCGCCGGGCATTGCTTCGAGCGCGCGATACATATTGGCGAACTCGGTATCACCGCCGGACCCTGGAGACGGCAGCTCGATGGAATGCAAAATACTCAAGCTCGGCGGCACGGTGTTAAACGAACTGTCGGAATGCCACACCGCTTCGCCATCGCCCAGCCCGCCGATGGCCATGCCGTTTTCGACCACATTGGAAATAATCGCAATCTCGGGGCGTTCGCGCGGCTTTTGCCCGACATGCACCGGCGCGGCAGCGGTCGGTTCGCCAAAGCGGTGACCGAAGGCGACGAGTGCATCATCGTTCAACTGTTGCCCGCGTATCAGCAGCACCAGATTATCGAGAAACGCGCGATGCACGGCGTTGAATGCGGCGTCATCGAGTGCGCGCACGTCGCCACAGCGTACTTCGGCGCCGATTTGCGCGGCGAAAGGTTGGACTGCGATCCCGGGGATGACTTCTACGCCAGTGCGCGCTACAGTCTGTGGTGTCATGATTACCATGAGAGGCGTTCCGCTGCTGAGTTTAATGGATTCATTTTAGGGCAAAGTGCTGCGTGTTTCCAACCCGCCAATTTTTGTTGCGAGACTGACGATGAAATCCGATTCCCTGTTTGATGCAGCCCAACCCCTGCAAATCGCCGATCAAGGCTGTTTTCATGTGAGCGGGCATTACATCGATAGCGTCAATAGCGCGGACGGACGCATTATGGTGGGGCAGATGTTTGTGCAGTATCAGATTCCAGCCAAACAAACGCAGCCGTATCCCGTGGTGATGATGCACGGCGGCGGGCAAACGGGGGTGAATTTTCTCGGCACGCCTGACGGACGGCGCGGCTGGGCGGATTATTTTGTGGCGAATGGCTACGCGGTGTATGTGGTCGATCAACCGGGGCGCGGGCGCTCAGGCTATTTTGGCGACGTGTATGGCAATTCAACGCAACGCGGGGCTGCGCCCGTGGCCGAGCGCTTCACCGCCCCGGAGCGCGCCAAGCTATGGCCGCAGGCGCAACTGCACACGCAATGGCCGGCAGCGAACGAAAAGGGTGGCGGAGGCGTCGCCGGTGATGCGGTGTTCGATCGGTTCTACGCCTCGCAAGTCGAGAGCATGAACGACGTCGGCGCAGGCGAGCAGATGATGCGCGATGCGGGCCGCGCGTTGCTGGACAAAATCGGCCCGGCGATTTTGCTGACCCATTCGCAGGCAGGGCCGTTCGGCTGGACCATTGCCGATGCGCGGCCTCATCTGGTTAAAGCGATACTCGCGATTGAACCCAACGGCGCGCCGCTCTACGAAATCAAATTCACCGGCGCGCCGGATTATTTTGAAGACGACAAGATCACCCGCCCGTGGGGCATTACGCGCAACGCGCTGACGTTTGTTCCCATCGCACCGAGCGCGCAGGACATGCGTTTTGTAAAGCAGGATAGGCCCGATGGCGATGGTTTGGTGCGCTGCTGGTTGCAGGCCGAACCCGCGCGGCAACTGCCGAACCTTCAAGGCATCGCGATTTTGATCGTCACCGCAGAGGCTTCATATCACGCGCCGTACGATCACGGCACGTCGCTGTTTTTGAAGCAAGCGGGGGTTGAACATGATTTCGTGCGGCTGGCCGATGTGGGTATACGCGGCAACGGGCACATGATGATGCTGGAGAAAAACAATCTGGAGATTGCAGCGTATCTGGATCAGTGGGTGAAAGGGAATGTCAAATGACGCTGCGGCGGTTATGTTGGTTTGCAATCGCGATGATGCCAACGCTGACGATTGCACAATCCGCTTCGACAGGCTCAGGACAGGCCTTCCCCACCAAATCCGTGCGCCTGATCGTGCCCGCGTCACCCGGCGGCGGCCTCGACATCATGGCGCGCATGCTGGGGCAGGCGTTGTATCCGGTGTGGGGGCAGGCGGTTGTGGTGGACAACCGCCCCGGCGCCGGCGTGATGCTCGGTGTTGAGGTAGCCGCGAAAGCCGCGCCGGATGGTTACACAGCGCTGGTGGTCAACGCTAACCTTGCGTCCAACGCGGTGATGATGCAAAAGCTCGGTGTGGTGAACGAGCTTTCTGCGGTGACGATGCTCGCCACGCTGCCCAACGCACTGTCGGTGCCCGCATCGTCACCCGCTAAAACGACCAGTGAATTTATCGCACTGGCGAAATCATCGCCGCTGACATTCGGCACCGCAGGCGCAGGCACGCTGGGCCATGTGTTCGCGGAAATGCTCAAACTCGCCGTGGGCGCGAACATGACGCACGTGCCGTACAAAGGCGGCGGCCCGGTGATGGCGGCGTTGATCGGCGCGCAAGTGAACTCGGCGGTGGTCAGCGTGGCCTCCACCGTGCCGCATCTGAAAGCCGGGCGCGTGCGATTGCTGGCGGTCACCGGTACCCGGCGCGCAGGTGTCGCGCCAGACATTCCGACATTCGCCGAAACGGTACCCGGACTTTCGCTGGATGGCTGGATCGGTTTGCTGGTACCCAAAGGCACGCCGCGTGCGGTGGTGGCGACACTGAATGCGTCTGCACACAAGGTGATTGAAACCGCAGACATGCGTAGCCGCCTGGCCGTGCAAGGCTACGATGTGCAGACCAGCACGCCGGAGGAATTCGGCGCGTTGATACGTGCTGAACTGGCCAAATACGCGAAGGTGATACGTGAGGCGAATATACGTGAGTAGCAATTGTGCGACGAATGCATGCAGCCAAGCACGGGCCATGTCCGCATTGCACGGCAATGGTATCCTGTCAGACTACGGCGTTTGCCCAGATCGGCGGCGGTGTATTCGGCATGCGGCGGATAGGGTATTGCAAGGCGTTTTGGCGAAGACAGACATAGAGGGAGGCAGTAATGGATCGCACACGTGCTCTTGAATTGCTTACTCAGAGCAAACCCATCCTGGCAAAGCGCTACGGTGTAGTTCAACTCGCTTTGTTCGGCTCAACCGCGCGCAATGCTGCACGGCCCGGCAGCGACATTGATCTATTGGTGTCCTTCGATGGCCCGGCAACATCAGACCGCTACTTCGGCGTCCAGTTCTATCTCGAAGATTTGTTGGGTTGCCCAATCGATCTGGTGACAGATAAAGCGTTGCGCGCGGAATTGCGTCCCTTTATAGAAAGGGAGGCGGTTCGTGTCTGATTCGGCGCAGCGTGAGTGGCGCTTCTATCTTGACGACATGATCGAATTCGCGGGAAAAGTCATCGCGTATACCGAGGGTCTCGACCAGGCGGGTTTCTCCATGGCGGCTGATTGTCGCCACGCGCAACCGCTTGATTCACAGTTACCTCGGCATCGACAACGATACGCTTTGGAGCATTATTCGTAGTGACGTTCCTGCGTTGCTGATTGCGATGCACGCACTGAGGCATGTTTCTGCCTGATTCGTCAAAAGCCAGGCGTACGCGATGGAATAGACGAATAGACGGACGCTACTGAGCCGCCGTTTAACGTGTACAGCGTGTCGATTTTTCACAGGTAACTGCATGACCGAACCCACCATCACCTGCCCCAACTGCAAGACCGAGATCAAGCTCACCGAATCGCTCGCCGCGCCATTATTGGCAGCGACCCAGCAGGATTTCGACAAGCGTCTCGCGCAAAAAGATGCCGACATCGGCAAGCGTGAATCGACACTGCCCCCCGTGCCAATATGACCTGCTACACCTACCCCCGAGAGATCAGTGAGCAAAGAGGTAGGTGTGACGATCAACCAGCAGACAAAGGTCCCGATGCA
>JAYVQD010000214.1:0-7867 GCA_043777275.1 Nitrosomonadales bacterium | reverse complement strand
ATGTACGGATGGCGCGGACGCATAGGCTTGCTGGTTCCCTCGATCAATACCACCATGGAAACCGAGTTCTGGAAAATCGCGCCGCCCGGCGTGTCGGTGCATACTGCGCGCATCGCCGGCGGACGCCACGGCACGCCGGAAACCCTGCGCGGCATGGAAGACGCCAGCAAGGCCGCGGCGCGCGACGTGGGCATGATCGAGCCCGATGTGGTGGTCTACGGCTGCACCAGCGGCAGCTTTTTTGAAGGCCCGACGTGGAACAAAAAAATCTGCGAACAACTGACCGCGATCACCAAGGCGCCGACCGTCACCACCGCCGGCGGTATGGCGGCGTGTCTGCAGGCCGGTGGCTTCAAAAAAGTGGATATCGTCACGCCGTATGTCGAAGTCACCAACGAGCGGCTCAAGCATTTTTTGAAAGCGCACGGCATCGACGTGGTGAAGCTCGGCACCTTTGACATGCTCGACATGTTCGATCACGCCAAAATCACGCCGGATGAAATTTACCGCAAGGTGAAAGAACTGACCTCGCCCAAATCCGAAGCGGTGTTCGTCGCCTGCACCCAGTTGCGCGCGCTGGAAGTGCTCGACCAGCTCGAACGTGATTTGGGCAAGCCGGTGTATTCGGCGGTGCAGGCTTCCGCCTGGCAGGCGTATGAGGTGATGGGCGTTGATCCGCAGATCATGGATTGCGGTAGCTTGCTGCGTAAGTTGTCTGAGCCGGGGGCGTCGAAGAAACCGGCCAGAAAATTGCGTTCGGCGTAGCGCAACCGATTTGCGAAGCCGGGCAGCAACTACACAATGGAGTCCCCTCCCCCGCCCTGGGGCGGGGGAGTTTCTTTGTATCGTGTAAGCACCTAAGAAATCCATGATCTTCAACAGCCAAAGCGGTATTACCGACCGCACGCGCGACGCCGACTGGGCGCAGTGGTACTTTGAACATCTGCGCATCATGGCGACAGTGCCCGGCGTGTTCTCCGCGCAGCGCTTCACCACCACTCACCCCGGCCATCCGCCGTCGCTCGCCATGTACGGCGTGGCGTCGGCGGAGGTGTTCAAGGGCGAGTACTACCAGCGCGTGCGCGGCATGGGCGAGTGGTTGCCGTTGATCGACAAGCAGTGGTACCGGCGCAATTTGTTTGACGGGTTGGACGTTGCGCCAGTAGTAAACGAAGACCAGGTGCTGCTGGTGGCGGATCGTGATGCGCCGGATGCATCGCTGTCTGCATCGTTTACGTGGCTGACGGTGGCGGGCATCGATCGCTCAACGCGTTATCGCGGCATCGCGGTGGTAAACAACAATGCCCTGTCGGCATTGCCGGACAATGTGGCAATCTACACACCCGCCTCGACGCAGTATGTGAATTTGACGGAGGAGCAAGCAAAATGAAAACAACATTTGTTCGATGCGCAGCGGCGTTTGCGCTGGGCGTGTTGTGCGCGAACGCGGCGCACGCCCAGCCCACTTCGACAGGCTCAGGACAGGCTTGGCCCGCCAAAACCATTCGCTGGATCGTGCCGTGGCCTCCGGGTGGTGGTGCGGACGTGCTGTCGCGCATCTTGCAGCCGTCGATGTCCGAAGCGCTGGGCCAAACCATCGTTATCGACAATCGCGGCGGTGCAGCCGGCAACATCGGCGCGGAGATGGCCGCGAAATCGCCGCCCGACGGTTACACCATTGTGTTCGCGTATTCGGGCACGCATTCAATCAATCCGCACATCTATCGCAAGATGCCGTTCAAGGAGAGCGACTTCGCGCCGATCATCTGGAATGCCTCGGTGCCGCAGGTGGTGGTGGTGCATCCGTCGCTGCCAATCAAAGCACCGCGCGACATCATCGCGCTGGCGAAAGCGAATCCCGGCGCCTTCACTTATGGCTCCAGCGGCAATGGCGCGATCAACCATCTGGCGGGCGCGCTGTTTGCATCGATGACCGGCGCGCCGCTGACGCATGTGCCGTTCAAGGGCGGCGGCCCGGCGGCGATTTCGCTGATGGGTGGCGAAATCGCCATGATCTTCGGCGAACCGGCGACGATCGTGCAGCACATCAAGTCCGGCAAAATGAAAGCGATAGCGGTAACCAGCGGCAGGCGCGCACTGGCGTTGCCCGAGTTGCCGACGATGCAAGAGGCCGGCATCAAGGGTTACGATGTGACGTCGTGGAACGGCATGCTGGCGCCCGCCGCAACGTCGCCGGATATCATCCGGCGCTTGAACAGCGACTTTAATCGCATCATCAGCACGCCCGACATGAAAAAGCGCATGATCGAAAACGGCTACGAGCCGATGGGCGGCACGCCGGAGAAGTTCGGTGAACACATCCGCGCAGAAATCGCGAAGTGGGCGCCGGTGGTGAAGTCTGCAAACATTCGGGTGGATTGAGGGCAGTTCGGAGTTCGGAGTCGGGAGTTCAGAGCAACCCCGGGATTACGCTCAACTCTGAACGCTCAACTCTCGACGCAAACAACAAGGAGAACAGCATGGTCTATGCACCCATGGGATTACTAGTCGCCGGTTTCAACTACAGCATGGTGGATGCGGGCGAGTTTAACGATTGGTATGACACCGAGCATCTGCCCGAACGGCAGCGCTGCAAGGGCTTTATCAACTGCGTGCGCTGGCAGGGCGTGGATGACCCCAAGGTGGCGATTGCGACCTACGATCTGGATTCACACGCCGTGCTGCACAGCCCGCCGTATGAGGCTATCGGTCGCGCGAACCTGTCGCCGTGGAGCAAGCGCATGACTTCCAAGGCGCAGCGCTTGCTGCGTATTGAAGCCGATCAATTGATCCCGGGTGATGAAGTCTCGCGTTTGACCACACAGAACCTGATGATTTTTGCGTGCAACGTCAAAGCGGAGAACGAAGCGGAGGTGCGCAAGTGGTACACCGAAGAACATATTCCGCGCCTGCTCAAAGTGCCGGGCGTGGCGTCGGCGCGGTTTTTTCATGCGCATGCCGGAACGCACAATTACATCGCGCTCTACGAAATCGACAAGCCCGAAACCTGTGCCTCGGATGCGTGGAAAGAAGCGGCGCTAACCGAGTGGACCAAGCGAATGCGGCCGCATTTAAACGACGTGTTGCGCGTGGTGCTGCGGCGCTATCAACGCGCGGCTGCGTAACGCACAGTAATCGTAGCAACCGTAGCCCGTAAGCAGCGCAGCGTATTACGGGTCTGTCACGACTCCCGTAATACGCTGCGCTGCTTACGGGCTACAAGATGTATTATCGTAACTATTTGTTTTTAAACAACTATTTAGCGTGTGATGCGCCGCCGTCAATGGTAATCACGCAGCCCGTGGTGTAGCCCGAAACATCCGAGCACAGAAACGCCACCGTGTTGGCCACTTCATCTACCGTGCCCAGCCTGCCGAACGGGAAACCGGTGACCAGCTCGCGCCAACGTTCGGCACTGCCGAGTTCTTTTTCCGCGCGCGCGCGCCAGCGCACCACTTGCCGGTCGGTCTCGGTGCCGCCGGGGTTGATGCCGATCACGCGGATGCCGTCTTTGTGACTGTCCGCGCCCAATGCGCGCGACAGCGCCATCAAGCTCGCGTTACCCATGCTGCCCGCGATGTAAGCCGACGAATGACGCTCACCCGCCGCGCCGATGACGTTGACGATCACCCCGCTTTTCTTTTTGGCCATGCGCGCGTAGTACTCGCGTGTGAGGTTAATGAAGCCCCACACTTTCAGGTCCCACGATTGGCGCCAGGATTTTTCGTCCAGGCTGACCACCGTGCCCTGCGGAATCGCGCCGGCGTTGTTCACCAGAAAATCAATGTCGCCGACTTCACGCGCGAGTTTTTCAGCAGCGCCTTCCGCGCCCAGATCGCAGGCGTGGCAGGTCACGTTGACCTTGTAGGCATCGGTGATTTTTTTCTTCGCGGTATCAAGGTCGGCGGCAGTGCGCGAGGTGAGATGCACGTTAACGCCTTCGGAGGCGAGCACGCGCGCTGCGCCAAAGCCGATGCCGCGTGATGCCCCGGTGATGAGAGCGGTCTTGCCTTTGAGATTCAGTTCCATGAGGAGTCCTGTGGTGGGTGGTGACGGAAATTGCAGCGGGCAATGCTACCATTTCCCTCGTTTGATCGTCTGAGGCGAAGTCAACCGCTGCCACGAAAGAGTACGGTCAACCGCCTTCGCGGTTGGTGCGTTTTTGCACTCACGACCCGGCGATCCGGGCTGAACTTAACCGCTGATTTCTCACTGACACTGGAGCATAAAGATGAACAAGTTACTGTCCACCCTGATCGCCGCGATTTTTGCAGCCACCACGTTTACCGCCGCGGCCCAAGCACCGCAGCCCGCGCAACCCATAGCGCCGGCGCAACCCGCGACCCCGGCGACGTCGGCCAAGGGCGAAGCTGCGAAAGCGACACCTGCCACCCCTGCCACCCCGGCCGCCACCAGCGCGAAGGGCGATGCACCTAAAGGCGACAAGGCAAAGAAAGCCAAGTCCAAGGCCAAGAAAGTCGACGGCAAAAAAGACGGCAAGAAGGACGGAAAAAAAGGCGGTAAAAAGGGTGGCGAAAAGTCTGATGCCGCACCGGCGCCTTCGTCGGCTCCCGCCCCCACCAAGTAACACAGCGCATTACAAAAAAACGGGGACACATCGTCCCCGTTTTTTTGTGCTAACAGGCAGTGGATTTCAGAGCGCGTGATTGTGATGCGCCCAAGCAGTTGCTAAACTCCCCGCACAAAAGGGAGAACGCCATGCTGTTTAGCGCACGAAGCATCGCCATCGCCATCGCCATCGTCATTGCCATCAGTGAGGCCGCTGTCATTGCCGCGTCGGGATCACTGGCCCACGCGCAAACTCCTTCGACAGGCTCAGGACAGGCTTTCCCAACGCGTCCGATTCGATTTCTGGTGCCCGTGCCCGCGGGTTCCACCACCGATATGGTCACCCGCGTCGTCGCGCAAAAAATGGCCGATACCTTCGGTCAGCAAGTCGTGGTGGATAACCGCCCCGGCGGCGTAATGACCATCGCCACCGATCTGGTGGCGAAAGCGCCGCCCGACGGCTACACCATCGCCACACTGCTCACCCCCACGGCGGTCAATCCCTATGTGTTGAAGAACTTGCCCTACAACACCGAGCGCGATTTGCAGGCAGTGAGCCAGATGGTCGCGGTGCCGGGCGTGATGACCATGCATCCCGGTGTGCCTGCGAACAATCTGAAAGAAGTCATCGCACTGGCGAAAGCCAAGCCCGGTTCATTGAACTACGGCTCGCCGGGGCAGCTCACCTCCGGCCATCTGTCGATGGAACTGCTGAAGCTCAACATGGGCATCAACATCCAGCACATCCCGTATAAAGGCGGCGCGCCTGCAATCACCGACATGATCGCCGGACAGATCCAGTTTCTAATCAGCGGCCCGCCGGGCGTGCTGCCGCACATCAACGCGGGGCGCTTGAAAGCCATCGCAACCACTTCCGCCAAACGCTCACCCGGTTTGCCCAACGTGCCCACCTTCATCGAAGCCGGCGTACCCAACTTCGACACCAGCGAGTGGTACGGCGTGTTCGCCCCCGCCAACGTGCCCAAGCCGATACTCAACAAACTCGCCGCCGAAATCGCGCGCATCGTCAAACTGCCGGACGTGGCGGAGAAGTTTTCCGGGCAGGGGGCGATATCGGTGGGCAGTAACGCGGAGGAGTTTTCGCGATTTGTGAAAGCGGAAATGGAATTGTGGGGGAATGTGGCGCGGAAGATCGGGATGAAGCCGGATTAAGGTGAGGTGCGTACGGCGCAATCATTATAGCGCCGTACGGGAATGAATCGTTGCGCACCAACATCAACTGTACAGTTCTTGTAGGTTGGGCTGTTAAGCCCAACACCGCATTCGTTGCAACCCGCTATCGTTCCTGCATTGCCACGAACGGCTGTGTTGGGCTTCACAGGCTCAGCCCAACCTACAAAAACTCGATCGCATCGGCTTTCTGGATTTGCAGGAAAACAATCACTACCGCCTGCTGGTGGCGCGCACGTTCCAGTGGATACCCGACGGCCTGATCATGCGCTGGACCAAGCAACAGGCCGCGGATTATTTCAATTACCCGTTCATGCAGCTGGGCGAAATGCTGCGTATCGTCAACGTGCGCGTGTCAGCCGAAGCGCGCGCGGCATTGCTGGCGCGCATGGAACACTCGCGCTCGAATACGCCGAGCAGCACAACGCCGATGCATGGTTGCCGCTGGAGCAGCGCGAGACGATCAGTTTGTGCCTGGCGGTGCGGCCTTGGGAGCCGGCGGCGTTTGCGAAGTTGTGGCGCACGTAAGCAGGATGGATGCAACCCAGCGCCAACCTACAAGAACGCTGTGTTTCTACTTCTGTAGCGGAAACGCATCCAGTATTGACTTCGCCGCGTCACCGGATTGCTCTAGCGTAGCCACCACATCTGCCAACCTCTCCACATCAGCCGCACTCGCGCCCAAACCAAACTCCAGACACCCGCGCACCTTGCCGCGCATTTCGGCGTCGTTCATCGGGTCTTGCGGGCTGCCCTTGATGGTGTCGCGTTTGAGTTCGATGACCTTGCCGGATTTCAGCGTGAGCTTGACGCGCGCGGGTTCGATGGCGGTGGGGTTGATGGCCGGGTCGTCTACGACTTTGAGAATGGCGGCGATGGCGGCGATGCTGCTGTCGGTGATGGCTGGCTTGCGGTAGGTGTGCAGATCGACTTTGCCGTCCGCAAACGCGCGGGCAAAACTGTAGGCCGTGTTGAACTGCGCGTGTACAACCTCATTGCGCGCGGGTTCGTACGGCGCACCGACGGTGAGCCAGTTGACGTTACCCATGCCGATTTCGATGGTGGCGACCTCGGCGGGCGTGATGCCTTGTTGATGCAACTCAATGCCGATGCCGATGGGCGTGTGGTTGCAGCGGCAGCACGGATACGGCTTGAAGCTGTATTCCGCGACGCGCCAATCGCTGCCGAGGCCATCGGTGAGGATTTCCGGTTTCACTTCGTTGCGCTCGTACAACGCGAACAATCCCGCGTTGCCTTCTAGCGTGCCGCGCGTGCTGGTCAAGCCATCGGCGGCGAGAAACGCACCCATCACCGCATTGCGCGCGGCGAAACCGGGTCCCAGTCGCTTGGATAACACGCCGTCGCGCATGCTTTGCGCCGAGCCGCTGGCTTGATGAAACGCCATGCCCAGCGCGTTGGCGAGGCCGTTGGTGTCGAGCTTGAGCAACTTGCCCGCCGCGATGCCCGCCGCGACGGTGCCGAAAATCATTGTCGGATGCCAGCCTTTGCCCAGGCTGTTGTAGCAGGCGAGGCCGAGGCGCGCGTGCAGTTCCGCGCCGATGGCGTAGGCGAGAATAAAATCCTTGCCGCTGACGGGTTTGCCTTCCGCCGACAAATCCTCGGCGGTGGCGAGCAGTGTCGGCAGCACGACTGCGCTGGTATGCACCCGCGCCGGATCATGCTGATCGTCGAAATCGAGCGCGTGCGCGGCGGCGCCGTTGGCCATCGCAGCGGTAGGCGGCGAGTAGCGGCGCTTGCCGATGAGGCCGGTGGCGGCGCCGGTTTTTTCCCAGCGCGCGAGGCGCGCGTTGAGTTCGGCAATTCCGGGCGCAGTGGCCGCGCCGCCGATCACGCCCAGCGTATCGAGGATCAATGCCTTGGTGGTCTGCACCACTTTTGCGGGCAGTGTGTCATAGGTCCAACCGGCGACGGTGGCGCACAGCGCGCGGCTGTAGCCATCGGGCAGGGGCAGGGTTTTGGCGGCGAACATTTCTTTGATGTTGCTGACAGGGGCGGCGGTCATAATATGAATCTCCGGCGAGTTTGTAATCAAACGCTACCACAAACGTGTGCGTGATATTCTTCAAATCGATATTCCGCCTCCCCC
>JAYVQD010000213.1:0-7875 GCA_043777275.1 Nitrosomonadales bacterium | reverse complement strand
ATCGGTTTCGCGCCGTCGCTAAACGCCACCGACACGAACATGCCGGGCTTCAGTCTACCGCCGGGATTGGCGAGCACGATGCGTGCCTTGATGGTGCGCGTGGCGGCATTCACATCGGGCAACAGCGTGGCCACCGTACCTTTGTAAATCGCGTCGGGCAGGGCGGCTGCGCGCGCCGTCACCGCAGCGCCGGGACGCACCAGCGCGGCTTCGGTTTCCGGCACTTCGGCGTTCACCCACACCGAATTCAAGTTGGCCATCCGGAACAGCGGCATGCCGGCGCTGACCGCCATGCCGTCGCGCACATTGATCTCCCATACCAGACCCGCCTCGGGCGCGTGAAGCGTTACGCGCGGCTCGGCCTTTGCGCTTTGCTCTATGCGCTGAATCTGTGGCTCGGAGATACCGAGTAGCGTGAGGCGCGTGCGCGCGGCCTGCGCGATTGCTTCCGCACCGGGCTGCGTGCTGCGCTTCACCGCGAGATATTCTTCCTGCGCCGCAAGCCACTCCGGCGAATAAATGTCGGCGAGCGCCTGTCCGCGCGTCACCACGTCGTACTGCGCGCGCACATGCAGCTTTTCGATGTAACCGTTGACGCGCGCCTGCACGGCGCTCAATGAGCGTTCGTCCACGCTGACCGCACCAGTAGCGGTAAAACCCATCTGCATCTGCACTTCTGTGACCTCGGCAATGCGGATGCCGAGATTTTGCGCGGTGCGCGCGCTGATGGTGATTTTGCCGTCATCCGTGCTGCTGGCGCCTTCGTCAGCATAAACCGCCACCAGTTCCATGTTCATAAAAGGTGATTTGCCGGGTTTGTCGAATTTTTGACCGGGCACCATCGGGTCGTGCCAGTAGAGCACGCGGCGGCCTTCCGTGGGCGCGGGGGCGGATTTCCCGTTGACTGCGGGCGTGTGAGCGCGGCGTGTGCCGAACCAGTAACCGCCCGTTGCAGCAATGGCCGCGACTATCAAGCCAATCACCACCAGTACGATTGTGTTGTGCTTCATTTCGCGCTCTCCTCGGGCAAAAAGTAAATGAGCTGCGCACGGGCGCGGCCCTGTTCGGCGGCGAGCTGCAATTTCTGCAAGCGCAGGTCGATCTCCATGCGCCTTGCCTCCAGCACCGTGGCCAGCGAACTCAAGCCCCCGCGATAAGCCGCCAGCGCGACCATGGCGTTGTCGCGCGCCAGCGGCAGCAGCGCGTCATCAAAACGTTTTAAGCGCGCGGTGGCTGAATCAAACTCCGCTCGCGCCGCCGCCGCTTCGGCCAGATGCAAGCGCAGCGCGTCTTCGCGTAGCGCGCGCGCCTGTTCCACTTGGGCCGCGCGTGCTGCCGATTCTCGACTCTGGCGCCGTTCGGCGAACAGCGGCAGGTCGATGGATACTTGTATGCTCAACATATTGCTGTACGCCGAGCCGCGTTGCGCGTAGCTCAGTTCCACACCCCAGTCGGGCTTGGTCGCCGCCTTCGCCAGATCGGCTTCGCTTTGTGCGATGTCGATTTGACGTTCCAGTGTTTGCAGATGCGGGTGCTGCGGTGCGTGAGCGCCCACAGTCGCGTTGTTTTCCATCGGTGCCGCCAGTGGTGACAGCGGTAACAAGGGCCGGCGCGCGGCCTCGCCCAGCCAGCGCGCCAGCATGGCCTGCGCGCGCACCGCCTGCTTGTCGAATTCAGCGCGGCGGTTCAGCAGCGTTTGCAGCGTGGCATCCAGCGCAATGCGTTCGGTGAGCGTGGTGCGGTTGGCAGCCACACCGGCTTGCAGCGCGTCGCGTTGCAGCACCGTTTCGGCGTACTGTTCCTCGACGATCTTCGCCATCTGTTCAGCGTAGTAACGTTCCATCCACGCGGTAGCGACGTCGCGCCTCAGCGCTGCGCGCGCATCGCCCAGCATGGCTTGCTCGCGCGCCAATTGATGGTCGGCGCGGCGGCCTTTGATCTCACGTTTTTCGGCGCGCGGAAATTCCTGCGCCACGCCGATACGGCGCATGGTCATGAAGTCGCGCGTGAGGCTGTATCTGTCGGCGCCATCAAGCGGAAAATTATCGATGCCGAGCTTTAACTTGGGGTCGGGCAATTCGCGTGCCGAAATCGTGCTCTCTCCGGCAGCGGCGATGGCCGAGCGCTGCGCGGCCAGCAGCGAAGAATCGCGGGTGGCAATGACGAGCGCTTCGCTAAGCGATAGGGGATGGTTCGCCGCTCGCGCGGCTACGGGGTAAACGAGAAGCTGCGCCAGCGCGACCGCCAGCAGGGCGGCTAAACCCATTTTTAAGGAATACATAAGACCTCCGCAAGTTCGTCAATCGGACGATGCCGGTGCAACACTGGCGACCAGCGTGGCGGAGGACTAATTCAGCAGACGGCAGTACACCAGACGCAGTGGCGGGGGCGCGGCGCGCGCAACGATCTGCTCGTATCGCACGGTAACGGTTGTGGGCGTGTATGGCGAGTCTATGGTGAATACAGGCGATCCCAAACTGGCCACATCAGGGAAGATGTTCTTCGCTGTTTCAAACAAGGCGTCGCGCGACCGGCAACGATCCTGACATCCGTGATCCGGCACTGGGCTATGAGTGTCTGTTGCCTGTTGGTGGCATGGGGGCGCGGCCTGCGTTTCCATTGCCGCAGTTTGGCCCGGCGGCGCCAGCGGCGCAGCGGCGTAAGCAAGCGCCGCCGCCATGGACTGGCACAGCAACATCACGGTAAGAGATACGCCGCTGACCAGCCGGCGCGCAAGCATGGAACGCATCATGAGTTAATCTTATCCGGTATCGTTGTAACATACGTAACTATTTGATTATTAAAGATATTTATAGAGCCTATGCAGAGTGAATGTGGTGTCGTTGCCGCTGCTCGCGTGCCCGGTAAGCCAGTAGACGCGAAGAATGCGTGCCTCGCGTTGATCCATATCAACGTCACGCATCGACCGATGTATAAAATTAAACCATGCAATCCAATCCGCAATCAGCGCATGTTTTTGAAATGGGGTGACTAAAATGGGTATCGGAGACATCTGCAACAGGGAAGTCGTGTACGTGAACCGCGATGTGACAGTGAACGCGGCTTGCAAGCTGATGCGCCACTATCACGTCGGCAGTCTGGTGGTGGTGGATGACGTTAATGCCCAGCGCGTGCCGGTCGGAATATTAACCGACCGCGATGTGGTGGTTGAAATCGATGCCATGGATCTTGACGCCAAAGTGATCACCGCCGGCGACATCATGTCGTCCGCACTGGTAACGGTGCAGGAGAATCACGGGGTGCTGGAAACCATCGAGATCATGCGCTTCAAGGGCGTGCGCCGCATGCCGGTCGTTAACGCAGAGGGTCGTCTGGTGGGTATCGTGACGATAGACGATTTGCTGGCAGTGCTGGCGGAGGAGCTGACGGATATCGCGCGCATCGTGTCGCGGGAGCAGACGCACGAGCAGCAGGCTCGCCGGTAAGCGCATCGCGATTGAAATACAAATACGTATCCCCGCGATTTAATTCATGGCGTCCCGGATTGTGTGCCCCGTTCCAGAAGTCCCATTGCTTCCGGGAGCGTGGATACTCAAACGGATCGCTTCTGCTAAGCTCGTGGCGTTTCGGCTTGTGCAGGTGGCGGCACAAAGAAGCTCGCCGGCGCCGTGCGCATGCGCTCCACCAAAAGGCTGACAAGCCCGCGACTTCCCGCGAAATCGGCGTTGCGCGCTTTTAGCGCAACCCACAGGGCGAGGGCGAAACTGACTGACAGATTGGTGACGCCGATGAGCGCGATACCAGCGAGGGTTTCGATGAGTGTCCGCACATCGACGTGAAAATCGAGGGCTGCGAGGGCGAAGGCGAAATTGGCCGATGACAGCGTGACGTGCCGCACCTCCAGCGGCAAGCCCAGCATGACGCCGATGGGCGCCACGGTTGCGAGCATGATTCCGAGCAGGACGTTGCCGGCGAGGCCGCCCAGGTTGCCTCCGATGTAGCCGGCGAAGCGGTCGGTGCGCTGCGGGCCAAGCAGGCGGCGCAGCCAGTCGAGATGGGCAATGCGCTGCGGAATGCGGTCGTAAGCCGCCTTGTTGTCGAAATAGCCCGACATCAGGCCGGCCAGAAACAGCAGTACGCCCGTCATCGCGGCATACGGGATGGCAAGGCTCGCTACCGGCGAGAGTTCGTGCAGTGTGTTCTGTGCTTTCACCAGATCGATTGCGTGATGGCCGGTGATCCCGTGGTAGGCGAGCGCGATGGCGAGGGCGGTGGGTATGGCGAGCGCCACGTTGCCTGCAATGGCTGCGAGCTGGCTGCGCAGCATTGCGACAATCAGGTCAGCGAGGCGGTGCAGGTCGCGTGTCTTGCCCTCCGACTCGTCGATACTTGCCGCTATGGTGGCCGCGGTCATCGCCGGCTGCTTGGTGGCCAGAGTGAAATTCAATACATGAATCAGCACGAAGCTAAGCGAATAGTTCAGGCTGTGTACGACGACGTAGGCCAGCGGCGCGAGGGCGAGCTTGGTGAGTAATATCTTGAGCAGCGCCATGAAGCCGATGATGAAGCCGCCGCCTGCTGCCGAGCGCCACATCGCGGCGTACTCGGCGCGATCGGTGGTGATGTAGTGCTCGCCGGTCACCCTGGAATTTTCGGTTACGCGCAGCGCGAGCAGGCCGGTGAGACGTTGAAAAGGTTCGCGCAAACTATTGCGGCGGTTCTCACCGCGCACCAGATCATGTGCCAGGCGCGTCCAGCGGTCGGCTGCCGCCATGCGCGCATCCGGCTGAAAGCGTGCGCACAGTACGCCGGTGAGTTGCACCAGCCGCTTCAGCGACTGTTCCATGCGCACCAGCAGAAAGGTGAGGCTCAGGCTGGTGCCCTCGCTGGCGGCGGTGCGCCGGGCACGCACCATCACATCGCTGCACTGATCGAACAGCACCATCATATGCAGTTCGTCCTCGTGTTCGGCCGCGGGGTCGGCATGGCGTGCGCGCCACGCTTCGGTAAAGTGCAGCACTTCCGCGCCCAGATGCACGAAGGGCGATTCGAATTCGATAATGCGCGGCTGCACCCGCGCTAGTTCAGGCTCCAGCCCCATTGCGCCGATACGCATGGCCAGCACCTGCATGGCTTCGAGCAGTTGCGCTTCGGTGTGCAACTGCCAGCGCGCTTCATTGTTCACGTCGCCTTCATTGGGTATCGCGTCGCTGAAAACAGCGTCCCACAAAGCGAGTTTGACTTCGAGCGGGCCCGCCGCCAGCCAGACATGATCATTGCCGTGCTGGAACACGCAGTCGAAGCAATCTTTTAGACAAGCAGCGTCCGTTAGTTCCGGCAGCATGCGGCGCATGGCGCGGCGCCATAGTGTGGTAAAAAATCCGGTGTTCGACAGGATGCCCGCATCGGTGTAGAGGTTGACCTGATGCGTTCCGCAAAAGAGCTGCTGCAGATGGCGCCGCAGCGTGGCACGATGTTTTTCCTCGCCCACTGCAATGTCGCGCAACGTCGCAATGGTGGATGCGGCCGCGTCCGGGTTGTGCGGATCACCGGGCCGAATGGCATCAACCAGGGCAACGAAAAAACGCAACGCCCCTTCGGGCGTATCCGCGTAGGGGCGTTCGAGTACTGCAATCAGATCTGCGACGGGATGCACCAAGTCTCAGCGGCCCCGGCGCGGCTGAGCGGCAGCGGTTTTGCGGCTTTTCCCCGCTTTGCTCAAGGCGATCGCAACGGCCTGCTTGATCGCTTTTTTCTTGGTCGGGGGATGGCTGGCGCCTATCGATCCATCCTGCCGCCAGTTATCCACCAGCGTTTTGATGTTGCTGCTGACGACGGCCTGGCTGGACCCTTTCCTGAGCGGCATTGACGACCTCTGATCGACAGACAGAATTAATGGGGCGCGTTACTTACCAGCGGCACAAGCTGCGGCGCTGCAACCGGATTGAAATCCGTCCAGTCCCCATCGTGCCATTCGCCGTCTGCTTGTTCAATATCTGCTGCATCTTCGGCGCGCAGCGTGGAGATCACACGCTGTTCATTCGCTGGATTCGCAATGTGTACCGCCAATATGATGCCGCCCGGACGAAGTTCGGGTGCATGCGGTTTGTCCTCATCATTGCCCAGTCCGTGCAGCGCACCGGCGAGTGTACCCACATAGGCGCCCGTCGCTGCTGCCAGCAGCGCGACGACCGGTCCGCCGATTGCCCCGATCGCGCCTGCGGTGACCCCTGCGGCAACGGCTGCGCCCGCCGCCGACTGCCCCGCGCCTTCCGCAGCGGAGTCTACCGCTTCGTCTCCACCCACAGCAAAAGCACCATGCTGTCCCGGCGGATTATTGTGAAAAATGCAAATATCGGCGGTGTCCACATACTGAGAAATCATTGCGGCCACCGCATCCGCGCGGTCTTTGGTTTGAAATCGTCCTGCGATGATTCGTTCCATTGCGCTGTCCTTTCGCGCCGCAGCATTGCAGTGGTGCGGCATGGCGTTTTAAATGTAGATGCTTGTCCGGCAGAGAAAATACGTTGCCTGCGCTGATATTCCTCTGCTTCGGCATGATGTTCTGTTCGCCAGCGAACAGAAGAAGCGCTGTGCAGGGGGCACACTCCCTCCGGTGACAGTGATGGTGTCCACCGCTTGCGTCGCTATGCGGGCGTCTGCTATCGATAGTGAGTCAACGAATATCAACGAATATCAACGAATATCAACGATAAGGAGCTGAAAATGAGCTGGGATATCATTGAAGGGAACTGGAGCCAATTCAAGGGCCGCGTCAAAGACCAATGGGGAGATTTTACCGACGATCATTTCAATAGCATCGCCGGGAAACGCGATCATCTTGTAGGAAAAATCCAGGAGAACTATGGAATTTCCCAGCAAGAAGCCGATGGCCAGGTAAGCGATTGGGAAGATCGGCATCGGGATTTCATCGCGGAAACCGCAGCGGCGATCCGAAAGCTCCCTCCAAGCCTGCACGGGAGTACCGAGTAGGGCAATCCGGGCGTGCATTGCGGTTGAACATTCTGAGATTGATCGCGGCCAGCCAAACGTGTTGCCGGCAGGTGTGACGGTGGAGTCCGCGCCTAGCCCGTTTATCCACGGGTGCGCTTGCGGGCGGTCGCGGCATGCAGGCTTGCCGCGATCACGTTCTCGGGCTTTTGGTAGGTCGCCAATTACACGGAACACCTGGATAAGCTCATGGCCGCGTTACAGAATGCCGAACTGTCGTGGGCAGGCGAGCTTGTTTACTCGCGCTACAACGCACCGTGGACGCCGTGGTTCATGCGGCGCAATGAGATAAGGCTTTCCTTGCGATAGGGAAGGTAACAGCAACCGCGCCGCCATCGGCAGGCCAACGGTACGGCGGATTGCGGTCCCGGGTATGCTCGGAAGCGATGGATTTAAATATTCCATATAAATCATATACTTACGATACCCTGTCACGCATAGTGTCATTGGTTAGTAGCGCCGCGGGTTATCCGGTTGGCGATCCTGGCGATTCGGAACGCCGTCGCCATCCCGGTCGCGATCCACGCGATTGGGTATGCCGTCACGGTCACGATCACCTTGGCCTTGGTATACGCCGGTATTTCTGCGCGGTTCCTCGTAAGCAATGCAGCCGGATAAAAGACCGCCAACCACGAGTAGCGCAATCGCAAACTTTTTCATCATTTTCTCCTGAGTGAATTGACGCCATGCGGAAAGCAAGGAGCCAATCTGTTTTTATACTGCGAATCCAGCGCACGGTATGTTCGGCATCGCGCACAGCAGAGCCGCAATCGTGTCATCCCTGTTTTGCATTGAATCACGCGCTGCCGGGCGATTGTGTGCGCCGACGCACAGACCGGCATCGCTAACCGTTGAACAATGCACTGGGCACGAAACGCAACACCTGAACCAATGCTGTTCACT
>JAYVQD010000212.1:0-2055 GCA_043777275.1 Nitrosomonadales bacterium | reverse complement strand
CACACCCCCGTCAGTCAAAAATGCTACGCTTCTTACCGACGGGTGTCATCCACAATTTCTATGGTAGACCCCTACCTTCACTACCTTTCCTGACCCCTACCTTTCCGATTCGACAAGTAACGCGTAAGATGAATTTCCACACGGCGATCTGTCCGGCGTTTAGAGCGACGCACTCGGGCCGCCCTGGTACGTTTAATCATCTATATCAGATACTTTCGCATTTAAAAAATCGTCATTTTCCGACCGGCTTAGGCTAAGTCCGACAGGCTGCTAGGCCGAGCGAACCCGCCCGCCCCGGCAAATACCAGTGCGAATTGACAACTTAAGCCGCCTGCAACAGCTCCACCCGCCGCGGCGGCGCGGCTAAAGCGCCAGTGGATTAGTTCCCGCCCGCGCGATTTTTTCCTGATGCTCGCCAGGCAGCAAGGCTTCCACTTCGAACGTGGCGGGCACGTACTCGTTCCACTGATTGACGAGCTTATGCACCGTCTCGTGGGCATCGACATCGAAAATCACCACGGCACCGCGCCCAAGCTTGGTATATACCTGCCTGGCCACGCCTTTTGCCTTCAGTTCGTTGATCCAGTCCCACCACTTGACCTGCACGGCGCGCATGCCGGACGGTTGTTCCGCGCGGGGTGTGCTGATGACCATGAAGTACATATCGTCTCCCGTAAAAATCCGTATCAGGTTAATCCAGTCTCGCGCCGCTATCCTTCACCAGCTTTGACCACTTGCCGAGTTCAGACGCAAGGAACGCACGAAATTCGGCCGGAGACAGCAAATCAATCTCCAGCGCCTGCGCCTGCAGCAGGTCGATGAACGCCTTGCCCTGCGCGATTTTTGCCACGTCACCGTGCATTTTTGCAATAACGCCGCCCGGCGTACGTGCGGGCGCGATCAAACCATTCCATGCCGACACATCGTAATCGCGTATGCCGCCCTCGGCCACCGTGGGCACGTCGGGCAACACCGAGGAACGCTTGGCGCTGGTAATCGCCAGCGCCTTTAACTTGCCAGCCTTGACGTTGGTCAGCACGCTTGCAACCGCAGGGCAAGCCAGCGGTATCTGGTTGCCCAGCACATCGGTCATCATTTGCGCAACGCCTTTGTACGGAATATGCGCGAGGTTGACGCCGGCGCGCGATTTCAACAACTCCACCGCCAGATGCGTGATGCTGCCATTGCCGCCGGAGCCATACTGTATGACGCCTGCCTGCGTGTTCGCCAGCGCGATCAATTCCGGCACGCTGTTCGCCGCGAATCCCGGATGCGCGACGATCGCCAGTGGCGCCAGCGCCACTCGCACGACGGCATTGAAGTCGCGCAGCGTGTCGAAGGGCATGACTTTGTAGAGACTCGGATTGATGGCCTGGTTAATGCCCGCCATCAGCAGCGTGTGGCCGTCAGGCGCGGCCTTCGCCACGGCGGCGGCACCGATGACACCACCCGCGCCACCCTGATTTTCGATTACCACGCCCTGCCCCCACGCCTCCGCGAGGCGCGATCCCAGGTGACGCGCGACGATGTCCGCCGCAGTACCCGTGGAAAACGGCACGATCACCCGCACCGGCCGTTGCGGAAAACCTTGTGCGCCCGCCATGGCCGGCCACAGCGCGATGGTGAGAGCAGCGCTTGAAACGGCGCTGTAATCGCTTCTCATTTCACGTGCTCGCGCGTTAGCCTTGCCTGCACGTCTTCAACCACCTGATCGCAAATGCCTTCGAGCAGCTCTTGGGAAATGAATTCCGGATTGCCTTTCACCATGATGCAAATGGATTCCGGCACATTTTGCGAACGCATGATAACTTTCGCGAGTTTTTCAAATTGCTCGGTGGCCACCACCGTGGCGGGCATGCCGCGCTTTACCAACTGCGCCGTGTCGTGGACACTCCACGACGTGCACGAGCCTCAATTCGCCATGCCGACGATCGCAGCGTCGCATTCCGCCGCGACTTGCTCCAGCAGACCTTCCGGCGGCGCGCACGAGGTGGGAATCGAATAGATTTGCATGGAATGAATGCCATGCCGCTCGCTGAACACCTGCTCGATGCG
>JAYVQD010000211.1:0-7898 GCA_043777275.1 Nitrosomonadales bacterium | reverse complement strand
TCACTTAGCCGTTCGTGGTGAGCTTGTCGAACCACAAATGCCCTTCGACAGGCTCAGGGCGAACGGGCAAAGGGCTTAAGTGAACAGCATTGGGTCATATAGGCCCGTTCGGGCTGAGCTTGTCGAAGCCTTGTTTTATAACATTACCCTTCGACAGGCTCAGGGCGAATGGTGAATAAACTCAACGCAGATATTTGCCAAACCACTCAAACACTTTCTTCCAGCCGTCGAGCGCGGCCTGCACGCGATACTGCTGGCGATCCACGGCGAAGAAAGCGTGGCCTGCGTTCGGGTAAATCACAATCTCATGGGTCTTGCCGTGTTGCTTGAGCGCGGCTTCGGTGATGGCGGCGTCGGCGGGTGAGGGGCGCGTGTCTTCGATGCCGAATAGAGCGAGTATCGGCGGCTTCATGTCCTTGGTGAAATCGATCGGCGCTACCGGCTGCCGTTCATTGAGTTCCTCGGGCTTGGCGACCACGCCACCGCCGTAACAGGCGATCACCGCATCGATGCCGCGCAGCTTGCAGCCGGCCAGATACGCCTGACGCCCGCCGGAGCAATATCCGATCACGCCGACTTTGCCGTTGGCGTAAGGCAGCGCGCGCACATAATCAACTGCGGCCTGCACGTCACCCATGGTGCCGTCATCGGGCATGCCGCCGGCGGCGCGCACACTGGCGGAGTTTTCTTCGGGCGTGGCTTTGCCTTCACGAAATTGCAGATTGGTCGAAATCGCCACGTAGCCGTGGTGCGCAAAGCGGCGCGCGATTTCCTTGTTGTAAACGTCCCAGCCGGGCATGTGGTGAATCATTACCACGCAGGGATACGGCCCCACACCGAGCGGGCGCGCCAGATAAGCGTCGATCTGATCGCCGTTGTGTCCGCGCAGGTGTACGGTTTCGGCGATTTGGGCTTCGTAGGTCATGGGGATTCTCCATAAGTTTGGCGATTAGGGAAGGGGAGGGTTATTGTATTTCCGCCAGCCGCCTGCGGTAAATACTTTCCGATCTGCCGCGCGCGCGTGAAACCAGTATGGACTCCACATTGACGGCGTAAAACCAGACTGCTAAGGTCACGTGCATCGGGCAGGCGCCGGATTTGGGCAGACAGAAAAAGAACCATGGGCCGCCGCACCGCATTTCAATTTCCCGATTGTTTCCCATTCAAAAGAGAGAACCGAAATGAACAAGGTAGTAGCTTCGCCGCAAGCGGCGCTCGCGGACATTCAGGATGGCGCCACGGTTGCCATCGCCGGTTTTGGGGTGGCGCATCGTTTCGCCACCAGTCTGATTTTGGCGCTGCGCGACAAGGGCACCAAACAACTCACGCTGGTGTGCAATTCGCTCGGGGACCCGGGCGCGCAGCGCGGGCAAATTCTGGCCGAGGCCAGGCAGGTCAAGAAACTGATCGCGGCGTTTTCGGTGCGCCCCGGCACGCCGACGTCGAGCGAAGAGCAAATTGCCAAGGGCGAGATGGAAGTCGAGCTGGTGCCGCAGGGCATTTTGGTCGAACGTTGCCGTGCCGGCGGCGCAGGCCTGGCGGCGTTTTATTCGCCGACCAGCGTGGGCACGGATCTGGTGGCGGGCCGCGAGTTGCGTGAATTCGGCGGCAAACAGTTTGTGCTGGAGACTGCGATTCATGTCGATTACGCGCTGCTGCGCGGTTATCGCGCCGATACGCTGGGCAATGTGCAGTTTCGCGGCGGCAGTCAAAACTTTAATCCGGCGTTCGGCAAAGCGGCGCGGGTTGCGATTGTTGAAGTGGATGAAATTGTTGAACCCGGTGTGATTCCGCCGGAGCTGATTGATCTGCCCGGTATTTTTGTCGAGCGCGTGGTGCTGACCACGGAAGTGGTGGATGGCAAAGCGTGGCGCCGGCCGGAGCGCCGCCCGTCGGACAAGCCGCGTCTTTACAACAACAAGCCGGCGGTGACGCGTCAGGCGATTGCCAAGAATGCCGCCAAGCTGGTGCGCGAAGGCACTTACGTCAACCTTGGCGTGGGCATACCGACCATGGTGTCGAACTATCTCAAGGGCCGCGATGTGATTCTGCATGCGGAAAACGGCGTACTCGGTTACGGCGAAATGGTGACGGAAGAAAAAGACATTGATCCGGACGTTTACAACGCCGCCGGGCAGTTTGTGGCATTGCAGCCGGGCGCGTCGTTTTTTGACAGCGTGACGTCGTTCGAGATGGCGCGCGGCGGCCACATCGATACGGTGATTCTCGGCGCGTATGAAGTAGATCAAACCGCCAGCGTGGCCAACTGGAGCACGGCGGACGCCAAGCGCGGCGGCATCGGCGGCGCGATGGATTTGCTCTCGGGCAAAGGCGATTTGATTATTGTGATGGAACACACCGACAGCAAGGGGCGCCCGAAGCTGCGTAAAAAATGCAGCTATCCGCTCACAGGGCAGGGCTGCGTGAGTTATATCGTGACCGATCTCGCGGTGATGCGCTGGGACGGCAAGCAGTTTGTGCTCGATGCCGTGGCGCCGGGTTTCACCGCCGACGAGATTATCGGCATGACCGAAATGAAACTGGTGGCGGGGCCTAACGTGCGCGACATGGAATGATGCAACAACGGGTGAAACCGCTGCTGGCGGCGGCGCTGGCGGTTGCATTGCCGATGGTTGCGCAGTCGCAAACCGCTTCGACAGGCTCTGGACAGGCCTATCCTGTTAAATCGGTGCGCATGATTATCGGTTTTCCTGCAGGCAGTTCGAGTGATGTGGTGGGGCGCATCGTCGCGCAAAAACTCGGCGAAGGTCTGGGGCAAACGGTGGTGTTCGAGAATCGCCCCGGCGCGGGTGCGAATATCGCGGCTGAAGTGGTAGCCAAGTCGCCGCCCGATGGCTACACCTTGCTGTATGCCAACACCGGCATCGCGGTGGCGCACAGCGCCTATCAAAAGCTGGGTTATGACGTGCTGCGCGATCTCACGCCGGTGGGGCAGGCCGCCGCCGGACCGCATATTTTGATTGTGAATCCGTCGCTGCCGGTGAAATCGATTAAGGAGTTGATCGCACTCGCCAAAGCCAAGCCGCGCGAGATGAACGTGGCTTCGTCGGGCGCTGGCAACTCCGATCACTTTGCGTATGAGCTGTTTCGCTCAATGACCGGCGCTGAGATGACACACGTCGCGTACAAGGGCGGCGGGCAGGCCACGGTGGATGTGATCAGCGGGCAAATGGCGGCGTATTTTTCCGGCATGGCGCAGGGACTGCCGCATATCCGCACCGGTCGCGTGAAGGCGCTGGCGGTGACCGGCGGCAAACGATCGGCCAGCGCGCCGGATGTTCCCACCATGGTTGAGGCGGGCGTGCCGGGCTATGAGCATGTGCTGTGGAACGCGGTGCTGGTGCCGGCCGCGACACCGAAGGATATTGTGGCGCGCCTGGATGCGGAGTTGGTCAAGGCAGTGAGTCTGCCGGATGTGCGCGAGCGCTTTGCGGCGATTGGTGTCGAACCACAAGCCAGATCGTCGGCGCAGATGGCGGCTTATCTCAAAAGCGAAATCGACAAGTACGGCAAGATCGTGCGCGCGATTGGGTTGAAGATCGATTAGTCTCGATTAGTCGCGCATGCGCGCTGCTGAGTGAGTATCTGCATTTTTATTTCAATCATTTCAGAGAGTAACCATGTCCGATGATTTGCGTGCCAAGTACGGCGCTGACGCCTGCGATACCGGCATCAAAATGCTGGGCCAGGCTTTTGAAAAACGTCTCGCGCAGCGCGACGCCATTGATCCGCATTTCACCCGCTCGTGGCTCGACTACCAGATCAAGGGCCTGTCGCGCCGCCCCGCACTCGATACGCGCACGCGCTTTCTGGTGTTGATCGGCCAATACACCATGGCGAAGTCGCAATCATTGCTGGCTGATACCGTGCGCGCGGCGCTGGCGGTTCAAGTGCCGGTAGGCGAAATCGCCGAGATTATTTTGCAGTGCCAGGTGTACGGCGGGCTGGTCACGGTTGATCCCGCGATTGAGACGTTTCACAACATCGTCGAAGCACTGGGGTTGCTGCCGGCACTGAAAAAATCGCAACTGCCGCTGGATGGCACGGACAGCAAACGCAATCGCGCCGAAGAAGAAAAGCAATGGCACAAGGATGATCTCGCTGATCCGCGCACGCAGCCCTTGATCGACAAACACGGCTGGCTGGCGGTGGGGCAGGGGCTGACCATGCGCCCGCGCCATCACATCAATATCCTCGACTGGATCGATAAGATGGACAGCGAGTTTGCCGGTCTGTGGGTGAAGTTCTGCTATGGTGATATGTACACGCGCGGCATTGTCGATAACAAGACGCGCCTGTTGTGCATGGTGGGCGATTGCCTGGCGGTGGGCGAGGCGACCAATTCCAAAGGTCACATGCGCGGCGCGATGCGTCAGGGCGCGAGCCCGCGCGAAGTGATGGAAATTATTTTTCAGACCAGCGCGAATTTCGGCATGCCGCCGGCGTGGCACGCGCTGGAAAATTTTATTGAAATCATGGCCGAAGACGGGCGCCTGGGTGAGATTGGAAACCCGCCGATGCGCGTCGAGAGCTATGCAAAATAGTGTTTAAAAACAAATACTTATATAATATACTATGAGACCGATACGAACCGCGCTGTTTGCGCCCGGCGCCAACGATCGTGTGATGGCGAAGGCGCTGGCGTCCGGCGCCGACGCAGTGATATTTGATCTTGAAGATTCGGTGGCGATTGCCGCCAAGCCCGAAGCGCGCAAGCTGGTGGCGGCGCAGATAGATATCGTTGCAGCGAGCGGAAAATCCGCGCCGGGAATTTTCGTGCGCACCAACAGCCCGGCGACCGGCATGCTGGAACAAGACCTTGCCGCTGTGGTGCGTCCCGGATTGGATGCGATTTTTCTGCCCAAGGGCGAGACCGTTGACGACATAAAAGCCTGCGCCGCGCTGCTCGACAAGTTCGAAGCGGCCAACCGCATGAAGCCCGGCAGCGTGGAAATCTGTTTGATGATTGAAAGCGCGCTCGGTGTTTACAACTGCTACGCGTTAATTAAAGCGTCGCCGCGCGTGACAGCCACCTGTATCGGCAGCGCGCGCGACGGTGATCTGCAAACCGATCTGGGCTGCGCGTGGTCGATTGAAGGCACGGAATTGCTTTATGCAAAATCCAAAGTGTTGAACGACACGCGCGCGGCGGGCGCGTATCCGCTTGACGGTGTGTTCTCGGATATCGGCGATGAGGCGGGGTTGATACAGGATTCGACGTTGTCCGCACGGCTGGGATTTCTGGGTCGCACGCCGATACACCCCAAGCAGATTGCGCCGATACGCAAGGCGTACGCGGTGCCGGAGGCTGAAGTGATTTGGTACACGCGCGTGGTTTCTGAATTTGAAGCTGCCGAGAAAGCCGGTGTGGCGGCGATTGCGGTGGAAGGCAAGCTGATTGATTACGCCATGTATTCGCGTGCGAAGCGGGTGCTGGCGTTGGCGAAGCTTGACAACCCCTAACTTCCATTAACCACAGATAAACACAGATGAACACAGATAAGTTCAAATCCGGATTCGGGGTATCTGTGTTCATCTGTGTTCATCTGTGGTTCCAAAGGGTTTTGTAATGGATTATTCGTTTACCCCGGAGCAGGATCAAATCCGCGAACATCTGCGCGCGCTGCTGAACGTTGAATGCTCGCCGGACTACGCGGCAAAATGCGACGAAGACGCGCGTCCGCCGCGCGAGGCGTATGACGCGCTCGCTAAAAACGGTTGGTTTGGCTTGATTGTGCCGCCGGAGTACGGCGGCAGCGCACAAAACAGCGGCGGCAACGCCATCGATCTGGCGATTCTGCTCGAAGAATGCGGCTACGCGTTTGAAGAACTCGGCATGTGGGTGTTTCGCACGCTGACCTACGGCGGCTACGCGGTCATGCGCGACGGCACGCCGGAGCAGAAGCAATCGATATTGCCGCGCGTGGCCAAGGGTGAGGTCTCCGTTTGTTTTGGCATCACCGAGCCGCATTCCGGCTCCGATGCGGCGGCGCTGACCACGCGCGCGACGGCATATGAAGGCGGCTATTCGATCAGCGGACAAAAAGTGTTCACCTCCGGCATGGATATCAGCGACCTGTGCCTGTTGATCGCGCGCACCTCCAGCGGCGAAAAAAAGCACGAAGGCATTACCAATTTTTTGATCGACACCAAACTGCCGGGCATTGAAATCAAAAAAATCAAAACCCTGGGTCAACGCGCCATCGGCACCACGCAGGTGTTTTACAACGACGTGCATGTGCCCGCGAACGCGGTGTTGGGCAAGGTGGGGCAAGGCTGGCGTTCGGTGGATGCCTACATCTGGTACGAGCGGCTGTGTTTGTCGGCGGCGCGTACGGGGGCTGCGACTGCAGCGTTTGAATACGCGCTGAACTACGCCAAGACGCGCAAGCAATTCGGCAAAACCATCGGCGAGTTTCAGGCGATTTCGCATAAGCTGGCGGATATGAAAATGATGCTCGATATCTCGCGCACCATGGTCTATCGCTTTGCCTGGCTGATGGATCAAGGCAAGGCCACGCGCCACGATGCCGCCGTGGTCAAGCTGCATACGGGTGAAACCTACAAGGCGGTGTCCGACATGGGCCTGCAAATTCTCGGTGGTTACGGTTACTGCATGGAGTATCCGATGCAGCGCTTTTTCCGTGATTCGCGGCTGGCGACGATAGGCGCAGGTACCTCGGAGATACAGCGCAATATCATTGCCAAAGGGTTGGGGTTGTAATGCAGCGCGCGCTGGACGGCGTACGCATCCTCGAACTCGGCCAGATCATCGCCGGCACCTACGGCAGTCAGGTGTTGACTGATCTCGGTGCGGAAGTCATCAAGATCGAAACGCCGGAGGGCGACCTCGGGCGCATTCCGTCAGTGGCGCCGTACAAGGGCATCAGCACGCTGTTTCTGACGTTCAATCGCAATAAAAAAAGCATTGTCATCAATCTCAAGACGGACGAAGGCCGCGCGATTTTTCATGATCTGGTGAAAGTGTCGGACGTGGTGATCGACAACTTTCGCGCCGGTGTGCTGGAGCGGCTGCAAGCGGATTACGCGACGTTGTCTGCGATCAATCCGCGCATCATTCAGTGTTCGGTAACCGGTTTCGGCAGCGACGGCGCATATAAGGATTTCCCTGCGCTCGACCTGGTGATCCAGGCGATCAGCGGTTATCTGGCGATCACCGGCGAGCCGGGGCGGCCGCCTGCGCGTGTGGGGATTCCGCTGGCGGATATGAGCGGCGGTATTTTTTCCTGCAAGGCGATCCTTGCCGCGCTGTATCAGCGCGAACGCACCGGCAAGGGCTGCCGTGTTGAAACTTCAATGTTCGACGGCATGCTGAATCTGCTGAGTTACATGGGCACGCATTACCTGACGGCGGGCGAGTTGCCCAAGCCGCAGGGCACGGCGCATGAGTTCACCGTGCCGTGGCAGGCGTTCGCGGTGAAAGACGGCTATGTGGTGATCGCCACGCGGCAGGAAAATTTCTGGAAAAAATTGTGCGTCGTACTCGAACACCCGGAGCTGGCGGAGGATCCGCGCTTTGCCGCCAATCCGCAGCGGCTCGAACACCGTGCGACGTTAGTGCCGTTGCTTGAAAATATCATGCGGCAAAAAACCATGAAGGAATGGCTGGATAAACTGTACGCCGCCGAAGTGCCCGCCGCGCCGGTGAACAATCTTGACGGCGCGTTCAGCGAGCCGACGGTGGCCGAGCGCGAGATGATTGTCGAATACGATCATCCCGAAGTGGGGCGCGTGCGCATGCCGGGCAATCCGATAAAATTCGACGGCATCGACAAAACCATTTCCAATCCCGCGCCGTTGCTGGGTGAGCACACCGACGCGGTGTTAACGGAGTTGTTGTCGTTGCCGGCGGCGCG